>CAYQOD010000128.1:0-5997 GCA_964419065.1 uncultured Thermodesulfobacteriota bacterium
GCCTGCGCTATGGCTCCAGCCAGCCCTTGGGGATGTCGGTGGGTGACCTGGGTACACAGGAGGGCCGCCTCTCTCAATCGCTCCCGATCATCATAAAAGAAGAAGCCGATGGGGGCGATGCGCATGGCACCGCCGTTTCCCCAACTGTCGGTCCCGGCCTGGTCCCAGGGGATACCCCTCTGCAACCGGGCCATGACCCCGTGGATGCGGGCACCGTAACCCCTGAAAGAGTGAAAGTTCTCAAGAAACCTCTGGGCGGTGATAGCCGGATCAAAGCGGGGGGTCTCACAGAGAGACTCCATGATACCGATCATCATCTCGGTATCGTCGGTATAGATCCCCTCCCCTACCTCCTTCAGGACCCCATATCGGGCCCTGATCTTTCCCCATGACCACCCCTCCACCTCCCTCCCCATGGCATCCCCCACAAAGGTCCCGAGGGCGGAGCCTTTAAACCGGTCGATGAGGGTGGGTAAGAGATTCTTTGACATCATCCCGGCCTTTACTTGTACAGGAAACGGGTTTCAAATCCCCCCATCCCCCCTTTTCTAAAGGGGGGTGAAGAGAATTGCCGATTTTCCCCACCCCCGTGCGTGGCGGCGTGGAATGCGCGGGTAACATAGATTCTCTATCTCCCTCTCCATACCCTTTTTCTAAATGGGCAACTGAAGGATTGTAATCCCCTTTTTCTCAAAGGGGATACACTAAGATAAATTATATCCCCCCTTTTTTAAAGGGGGGTATGGGGGGATTTTAGATGCTCCAAAATTATTTCGAGAATTCCTTCAGGATTTTTAAACACCTCCCTATCTGAAAATCGCAAAACTCTTAACCCTAAGCCTGTAAGATATCTATCCCTCTTGCTATCATTACTCATGCCTTCTTCACTATAATGCTGTCCCCCATCGAGCTCAATAACAATCTCTGCCTTTGGACAATAAAAATCAATGATGTAGTTGCCGATAATCTTTTGTCTATAAAATTGATAACCTTCAAGTTGCTTTCTCCTAATTTTTGACCAAAGCAATCTTTCTGCCTCGGTCATATTCTTTCTTAATTCTCTGGCATGGCCTTGTAATCGATTGTTATACGGTAAAATAACTTAATCCTCCCTACCCCCTTTTCCCAAAGGGGGTACATATACGTCTAACGAAAAGATGCAACATCCCCCTTTTCAAAGGGGGATTTTATAAAGCGGTTAAGAATAAGCTGAGAAAAAATTACAAAAAGATGCAAACTATTTTATGCTCCCCTTAATAACTCAACAACCTTATTCTCGACTTCCGGATAAAGTGCGTCGATCTCTTCCTGAACAGCGATAGTATGTTGCAGGGCAGTGCAGATGCGGCAGTAGGTCTTGCTCTCTTCTAGGCTGAGGCGGCGTTCACGGCGATCTTTAAGCCACTTTTCCAGCACCTGATACCCGCCGATCTGGTACTCCCATACCTCTTGGGGGACAGGGGTAAAGTATTGGTTCGGATTGATATAGACCCTCTCCCCCTGCGAATCATAACGGAGGCCTTGCCTCCCTGCTTTGGCTACCCGACCATCCCCCTTCCCTTCAAAACGGGCAAGGGGTGGATCGAGCTCATTCGAGCGCAGAAGGTGCAGGTCCACCAGGCGTTTCCCTAGCGCAGCAAGGGTCTGAAAGAGATCGAAATCCGCAGTAAAGGGGATACGGGGGAAATCAGTCTTCAAAAATTCAGCATATTTCTCCCGATAAGTCTCTGCATAGAGGACTGTGTAGATGTAGTAGAAGATGTCCTCCGGTAAAAGTTTTTTGCCGTATGCAGTTTTTAAAGCTGCTACCACGTGTGGATTAAGATTAGTTCTTCTTTCTTTAGGTTCGAGGTGGCTAAAAAGGTCGCGTTTGGAGGTATCTGGATAGAGATAGAGTGGGAAGAGAAATCCATTGTTTGATGTCTTAGGGGACATGCATATAACTTCACTGATGTGTTGTGTTACCTGGGCATGCCTAAAAGTTTCTCCCTTGGTAAGCCGTGATGTAATCAATCCAAAATTATTCCCAATCAGCATATGCCTCATTACTTCCGGGCGGGGCATACAGTGAAAGCCACGGGACTTACCAGTATAGTAGGTATACCTGATATCAAAAGGCCGATATAAAATCGGCACGATGTTTTGGCGGTCCGGTCCACTACTTTTTAAATCCTCCTGAGCGAAGGCAACCCTCCAATCACGAACGTCCCTCCCCAACTTGTAACCCTCTCGCGCTAGTTCAGGATCGAGTTTGGAAAAATTGAGCACGACCTTCCACACTTCCTCTGGCGTCCAATGGATCGTCAAGTGATCTCTTGCTGTAGCAATTCCTACACTATGAATTAGGAAAATATCTGTCACTCTGACGAAATTTTCATAATGTTCCAACGCAGTTTCGTCACGAGGTACAAAAAGGTAAAACTCAGATTTAGGTTGTATCTCCTGCCATTCGGTGGACTGTACATCGTGTTCCAGGAGCCAACTATATTTATGATTTCTCAGCCCCCAGAGGTCGGCATGGTGCACCTTTGCCGGGTGCCCCTCTCTGCTTCCATCTCTGATAAAGAAGGCAATAGCCACGCCCTGGCGGATGTCAAAGACATTTTCATCCTTAGAACCATCTGGGCAGGTCTCACGCTTGAGGGAGTTGCCGTGCAGGTCTATGACGTAAATTTCATCGAAGGTCTGCATTAGGCTTTGGCGCATCCCCCGAAAGGTGGGGTTGTCGAGGTAGGAGTGGTTGGTGATCATCCCGACCACGCCTTCCTCTGCCTGTTCGATCTTCCACTGGGCAAAGCGCAGAAACTTTACGTAATCATCTTGTAGCCACTTAGGGTTGCGCTCGCCCAGGGGTTTGCCGTCCACCTGCCGGTAGTCCGCAATGAGCTTTAAGATCCATTTACCTCGATTGGCGGAGTGGCCTGAGTAGGGAGGATTGCCCAAGATCACCAGGATGGGGTGTTGCTTTTTCACCTCACCTGCCAGGTGGGACTCCTGGGCCAGGGAAGCCATGCCGGGCAGCGAGGTCTGCTCCAGTTCCTCCATCTCCAGGGTGTTAGTGAGGTAGAAAGGAAACCGCTCCTCTTCTCCCAGCGGATGACCCAGTTCCTCCAAGAAAAAAGCGACCTTGAGGTGACCGATGGCATACGGGGCCATCATGAGCTCAAAGGCATAATAGTTCTTCAACAGATGGCCTTTGATAAACTCCTCTCTAGCACCAGTCCCATACTTGTCAACAAACTCCGCCACCGCTTCCTGACAGGCGCGGGCGACAAAGGTCATGGTCCCGGCAGCGGGATCAAGTAAAGTGACTCCCTCAGAGGCGAGGCCATCGGGACGATCAAATCTCTCCTTCAGTAGGAGGTGGAGGGAACGGACGATATAGGAGACCACCGCCTCTGGGGTATAGTATACACCGCGGCGCTCCCGCTCATCAGGGTCATAGTGGGCCAGAAAGGTCTCGTAGAAGTGTACAATAGGATCGCCCCCCTTCCCTTCCCGATAGTAGCGTTCCAGGATGCCGCCAGCATCGGCCATTGCCAAGACCTCGGAGATATCATCAACGATCCACCCCAATTGAGGGGGCAGGTCTTCCAAGGAGATGAAGCGGAAGACATCGCGCAGGATGCCGATGGTGCGGGGGATATTATCGAAGGCCATCCGGCGATTAAACTCACCTTTAGCACGGGTGCGGGCGGCAAAGAGCCCATAGGTGATGGTCTGGGCATAGAGATCGGCAAAATCATCTTCGGTGATATGGGCGATCAGATACTTCTGGAATGCCTCATAGAACCCCTGAAGGGTACCGGACTTCCTGTCTCTCTCTTCCTTAAGCTCCTCCAGCACAATGTCCCGGAGGAAGCGGGTGCGTTTGGCAAGTTCAATGGCCAACTGCTCAGCCGACAAGGACTGAGGCAGAGAGAAAGAAAAAAATTTCTCCAAGAGAGCTGTGAGTTCTTTCCCTTTCTCTATAGGAGGAACCGACTTCAGTTGATGGAGGACGAAGGGCCTTGCAGCTAAAACCTTATCCACCAAGCGACCATCTCGGTAGAGACGGAATTCAAAGAAATTGGTGAGGATCAGGTTTGGGAAAGTTTCCATATAGCGTTTAAGCTGATCAGTATCCTCAATGCGGGCAAGGTCCTCTTCGGTGGGATTTTTGGCCTCGATATAGCCGATGATCCGGTTTTTACCGTTCCAGAGGCGAAAGTCAGGACACCCTCCCTCAGTCCTCCTGGGCAGAGTGGTTACATGGACCTCGGTCCGGCCTGTGGATTTTGCAAACTCATACAGGAACTTTTCGAGGGAGGGATAAAAGCTCTCCTCGGTGGCATCCCCCTGGCTTGCCACTTCAAAAATCGATTTAAAGTAGTCCTTTAACATAAAACTACCTAAGCATGCGATCTTCAGGCAAAGCTACCTCATTTTACAAAATATTTCCTAAATGTCAATTTTTTCTTACAGATCTATGTAATACTGGTCTCAAGGCCCTAAGAAGGCTATAATTGGGTGTGAGAAGATGCACTATGAACGGGAGATTGAAAAGACCACCCTTTGCCCCCCAAGAGATCCGGGTGGAGACCTTTAAGGCCTCGGGCCCTGGCGGACAGCATAGAAATAAGCGGGACACGGCCGTGCGGGTCCGCCACCTCCCCTCGGGGATCACCGCCCTCGCGACAGAGCACCGGTCCCAGGCGAGAAACAAAGAACTCGCCTTGCGGCGCCTGGAGTTGAAGCTACGTACACTGTATCAGAAAAGAAGGCCTCGCATCCCCACCTCCATCCCCCGCGCCTACAAGGAAAAGATCCTGGAGACCAAACACCATCGGTCACAGATAAAGCGGTGGAGGAAAAAGGTAAGCCCTTATGAATTGTAAGAGATTCTAACCCTCTCCCTTTTCACCTTCCAACGGGTCGAACTCCTCGGAGAGGGAGAGGTCGTCCTGGTCGAAGTCCGCGAATAAGGTCTCAAGGGCAGGGTCTTTTTGGTTGGTGGGGACACCATACACCTCCTCTCTCTGTATACGCAGCAGGGCGATCCCCACCACCACCAAGAGGTAGTACGGTAAGTCTTGGAAAAGGCCGAAGAAAAATCCCGAGGGTCGCCCGGAGAGTGCCAGCCCGGCAACGCCATCCCTCACGGTGTTCAGAATTAAGAGGATGCCCCCCAGGAGCAGACCGTTCTTCATCCACCGGTAGTTCCCTTCGAGGAACGCCATCTTGTGGCCATGGTATTCCTTGAATTTGTGCCAGCTTCGTGAGATAGACCTCAGGATCTCCTCGCGCATATCTTGATCAGCTTGGACTTTATACAGGAGATTCTGTTTTCTCCCACGAAAGATCGTATACCTCTTCACAAGGGCCTCTGTCTCAATGCGCAACAGCTCATACCTCCTGTGTCCCTTGATGAGGAAAAAAGCGAGTACACCTAAGATGCAGGCCGAGATCAAGGGATCAAACGGGATGATGCCCCTAACGTAGGGTGTCAGAGGGGTCAAAAAGGACAGTACCGTATCCCCCAATGGACTCAACTCCATGATACCTCCTATTTCTCTAAACGCACCGTGGTCCCCTGTGCCACCCCTCTGAAGACCCGGGAGTCTCCTCGGACCCTGCCGATTATGTTTACGGGGCTCGCGGGACGGATTTCACCAGCGTGGCTTATGGGGGTGAGTCCGAAAAAGATACAAAGGGCCCGCCCCGGAGGCCAGTAACCGATATCCCCCTCCTGAACCACATCCTTTGCCGTATCATCGAGCTCGGCTTCCACCGGTATGCTGAAATAGATCTCTTCACCCCAGAGATTTGCCTCCCCCTCTATCGGCAACGCTTCCCAGATGAGAGCGGCAGTGGGGCTTTCGAATAACTCCCCTGGTACGACGAAGTCGGCGCAACAGACCCTGATATCCCTCTTCATTGCTCCCGGTTTATCAAACTGGCGATGTATCCCGCTCCAAAGCCATTGTCTATGTTCACCACGGCCACATTGGAGGCGCA
>CAYQOD010000129.1:0-5962 GCA_964419065.1 uncultured Thermodesulfobacteriota bacterium
GCCTACAAGATCATCTTCCGATCCCACCTCACCTTAGAGGAGGCCTTACGGCGGGTGGAGGTGGACCCCGCCTTCACTATTTCGGAGGTGAGGCATATGGTGGAATTCATCAAGGAAACCAAGAGGGGGGTGACGAAACGGTAGGGGGCATGGAGCGGATCAAGGTCGCAGTGGTAGGCGTAGGGTATCTGGGGAGGATTCATGCGGAGAAGTACGCCCATATCCCTGAGGCGGAGCTCATAGGGGTGACGGATATCGACAGGGAGCGATGCCGGGAGGTGGCCGCCCGCACCAACTGCCGACCCTTTTACCACCACCGCGATCTCTTGGGTCAGGTTGAGGCAGTGAGCATCGCCGTTCCGACCCACTCTCATTATCAGGTAGCCAAGGACTTCTTCCAAGCAGGGATTGACGTACTGTTGGAAAAACCCATCGCCGCCACGCTCCAAGAGGCACGAGATCTTAATGCCCTGGCACGGGAGCGGGGTCTGGTATTTCAGGTAGGGCACCTGGAGCGGTTTAACGGGGCCCTTACGGCCATGAACGGTGTCCTGCAGGGTCCCTTCTTGATCGAGTCGCACAGGTTCTCTCCCTTTACGGGCAGGGGGACTGATGTGGATGTCATCTTGGATCTGATGATTCATGATATCGATATCATCCTCAGCATCGTCGGTTCTGAGATCGCAGGGGTTGAGGCCACGGGAATGTCCTTTGTCTCCTCTTACAACGATGTGGCCCATGCCCGGATATCCTTTCAGGATGGGTGTGTGGCCAACATCTCGGCCAGCAGGGTTGCCCATGAGAAGCTGCGCACGATGGTCATCCTTCAGCGGGATACCCATCTTACGGTAGATTACCTGAAGCAGAGCCTGCTGGTGACCCGGAAGGGGGGGGGAGTGGAGGGGACGCAGGTGGAAGAGGTGGTCAGGGAGCATGACCCCCTTGAGATGGAACTGAGGGCATTTCTGCAGAGTGTGCGGGAGAAGACTCCGCCCGTGGTCTCCGGTGAGGACGGCCAGAGGGCCCTGGAAGTGGCCCTGCAGATTATCGATGCTATCGATAAATCCATGAAGAGATGGAAATGATGGGCCCTAGACGAAGGGCGATGATCGTGGCCGGGGAATCCTCGGGGGATCTCTATGGGGCAAAACTGGTAGAGGCGATCGCATCTTTAGCCCCTCAGGTGGAGTTCTATGGCATCGGTGGGAAGGAGATGGAGAGGAGGGGCGTAGATCTGCGCTTCTCCTCTGCAGAGCTCTCCGTGGTGGGGGTCACCGAGGTCCTGGAAAAGTTGGGTCGTATCTGGAGGGCATGGAGGGAGATGAAGCGCCTCATTATGATTCAGAGACCCCATCTGGCCATCCTGATCGATTACCCAGACTTCAATCTGCGATTGGCAAAGGTCCTCAAGGATCACGCTGTTCCTGTCCTCTACTACGTCAGCCCTCAGGTCTGGGCCTGGCGCTCCGGGCGTATCAAAACGATCGCCCAGACGGTGGATAAGATGGCGGTCATCTTGCCCTTCGAGGTGCCCCTGTATCAGGGCAGAGGGGTTGACGTGGAATTCGTGGGACATCCCCTCCTCGATGTCCTCGATGATGGCCTTACACGGGGGGGGGCACGGAGGGGGTTGGGAGTCCCCGCTGATGCACTCCTTATCGGCCTGTTGCCAGGGAGCCGTGATCGAGAGGTGAAACGGCTCTTGCCACCGATGTTGGAGGCTGTAGAGATCCTGCGCAGGAGATTTTCCTCCTGCCGTTTTATACTCCCCCTTGCCTCTACGGTCGCGAGAGATTTGGTCCTGGAACATACAGAGGGGAGTCGTCTCCACCTTGAGATCGTCGAGGGGAGGACCTTTGAGGTGATGAAGGCCTCAGATCTTCTACTGGTGGCCTCGGGTACCGCTACCCTGGAGGGGGCCATTGCCGGGGTTCCCATGGTCATCATCTACCGGTTGAGTCCCATATCCTATTTGATCGGGAGGATCATGGTACGGGTGCCGTGCATCGGTTTGGCCAACATCGTGGTGGGGCGGAAGGTAGTACCCGAGCTCATCCAGGGGGAGGTGACCCCCCAGAAGATCGCCCGCGAGGCGGAAACCATCCTCCGCGATCCGGCGAGGAGAGATGAGATCCACGGGGAGTTTAATCGTGTCACAGAGAAACTGGGGGGGAAGGGGGCCTCTGAGCGAGTGGCCCGAATCGCCCTGCAGATGATGGGGACGACTTGAAGAGAAATATCTATCTGAGGATATTGAAATTTGTCTTTCCCTACTGGCCGAAGCTCCTGGTGGCCATGATCTGCATGATAGTGGTGTCAGCCATCCTTGCCGCCTTTGCCCTCCTTACCAAAAATGTCTTGGATGATGTCTTCATCAACAGAGATACCTTCATGTTGATGGCCCTCCCTTTAGCGATCATGGGCCTGGGGGTGGTCAAGGGTGCCTTCACCTATGGAGAGGGATACCTGATGAATTATGTCGGACAGCGGGTAGTGGCGGATATACGGGAGCGTCTCTATCACCACCTGCAGACCCTCTCCCTCTCCTTCTTCGACAAGACCCCGACCGGTGCCCTCATGGCCCGCATTACCAATGATGTGCAATCCATTCAGGGGGCCGTCTCCAATGCGGTGACCGGGATGATCAAGGATCTTTTTACCGCCCTCGGCCTGTTGGGGGTTATTTTCTACCGGGATTGGCAGATGTCGCTCTTGGCCCTTCTGGTCTTCCCCTTGGCCGTCTATCCCTTTATGCAGTTCGGCAGAAGATTGCGTAGGATCAGCAGGAGGACCCTGGAGACCATGGCCTACATCAGCACCTTCCTCCAGGAGACCATCTTCGGCCACCGGATCGTCAAGGCCTTCAATATGGAGGAGTATGAGAGCAAGCGGTTCAGCGAGACCAATGAGAGCTACTTTCGGTATCTCATGAAGGGGGTCAAGGTGCGGGCCCTCTCCAACCCGGTGATGGAGTGGCTGGCGTACCTCGGAATCGGGTCCTTTGTTTGGTTCGGTGGGTATAGCGTTATTACCGGCAGGATAACGGTCGGCGACTTCTTCTCCTTTATGACCGCCGTGGCCCTCCTCTACGATCCCATGAGGGGTTTGAGCAAGGTCAATCTCCTCATCCAGGAGGGGATTGCGGCCGCCCAGCGTATCTTTGAGATCTTGGACCTCAAGGCGGAGGTGACCGATGCCCCTGATGCCGGGATCTTGCCCCGCTTCTGCCGGGATATCGAATACCGGAACATCTCCTTCCGGTATGATGATGAGATGGTCCTGAAGCGGGTGAGCTTCACGGTAGAAGCCGGGGAGAAGGTGGCCGTGGTGGGGTCCAGCGGGGCAGGGAAGACCACCTTGGTAAACCTCCTGCCCCGGTTCTACGATGTGACCGAGGGGCAGATATTTATCGACGGTACTGACATCCGTAAGGTAACCCTGAAGTCCCTCAGGGATCAGACCGGCGTGGTGACCCAGCAGACCCTCTTGTTCAACGACACCGTGCGGAGCAACATCGCCTACGGGAGACCAGATATCCCCGAGAGAGAGGTGATCAGGGCGGCCAAGATGGCCGACGCCCACAATTTCATCGTCAGACTCCCCCAGGGATACGATACCGTCATCGGTGAGCAGGGGGTCAGGCTCTCCGGAGGACAGAGACAGCGGATCTCCATTGCCAGGGCCCTGTTGAAGAACGCCCCGATCTTGATCCTCGATGAGGCCACCTCTTCCCTGGACACGGAGTCAGAGCGGGAGGTGCAGCGGGCCTTGGATCGGTTGATGGAGAAGAGGACCGTCTTGGTCATTGCCCACCGACTCTCAACGGTGAGGAATGCCGACAGGATCATCGTCCTGGCTGGAGGTAAGATTGTAGAGGAGGGTACGCACAAAGCGCTCATGGCCCTCGGTGGGGAGTACAAAAAGCTCTATGAGCTTCAGTTCCAAGATGAGGATCGTCCCCTCAGGGAGGTGGCATAGAGTGACATGCGCAGGCTTTGGCACCGATTGATGTTGCTCCTGGGCCCCGGTGTGGCCTTTCTATTCATCAAGGTCCTCCAGGCGACCATGAAGATTGAGGAATTAAACGGTGACCTCGTCAGGGACCTCTGGGACAGCGGGGGCAATGGTATCGGCGCCTTTTGGCACGGGAGGCTCTTGATGATGCCCGTGGTATATAGAGGGAGGGGATTGAAAGTCCTCATCAGTCGCCACCGGGATGGAGAACTCATCAGTAGGACGATCCATCTCTTTGACCTCGAGACGGTTCGGGGATCCACCACGAGGGGGGGGATCTCAGGGATCAAGGGTCTGGCTCGAGCCCTCAGGGAGGGCTACGATGTGGCCATCGCCCCTGATGGCCCCAGGGGACCTCGCTGCCAGGTACAGCCGGGTATTGTTCAATTGGCGAAGATCAGCGGCTGCCCCATCTTCCCTTTGGCGTTCAGTGCCTCTCCCCGCAAGGTATTGCGTACGTGGGACCACTTCCTCATCCCCCTTCCCTTTTCTCGCGGTGTCTTCATTTGGGGTGAGCCCATCCGGGTCGACCCCGATGGAGGTGAGGGGGATCTGGAGGAGAAGACCCGTCTCCTGGAAAAGAGGCTGAGAGAGATCACCGAACTGGCCGACCGTTATGTCGAACGAGGAGGATAACCTCCTCCTGGAAAAGTAACAGTGACCAACGTTGGCTACCTTTTTTATAATGTTATTTTCACCCTCCTTTTTCTCTGCACCTTCCCCTTTTTTGTGATCAAAGACATCCTCTCAAAGGATGATGTCCGTAGAGAACGGTGGGGACTGTATCACCAGGGGTTCCTGAAAAAGGTCACGGAAAAGCCCTCTATCTGGTTTCACGCCGCCTCGGTGGGAGAGGTGGTGGTCGCCCGCCCCCTCTTGCGGGAGATGAGGAAACTCTATCCACGCCATGGGTTTGTGGTCTCCACAACCACCCTGCAGGGCAGGGAGATCGCCTCCCAAGCACCCGAGGTAGATGCGACTGTACTGGCCCCGTTAGATCTGCCCTGGATCGTGAGGAGGGCGGTGGAGGTCATCAGACCCCATATCTTTCTGGTGGCGGAGACGGAACTGTGGCCCAACCTCCTGAGAGAGGTGAAAAGGCAAGGGATACCCATTATCCTCTTTAACGGGAGGATCTCACGACGTTCCTACAGGTTTTACCGTTTCCTGCGGTTCTTTTTTCAAGGGGTGGTGAAGAACTTCGACCTCGTGTGCCTCAAGTCCAACGCTGACAGGGAGCGGATGGTGAGTTTGGGGGTACCCCCTCAGGTCGTTTATGTCACCGGTGATCTTAAGTTCCACCAGTTATCCACCCCTGTGGAGGCCGAGGGCGAGCGGTTGGGATGGGAGCTGAGGATACCCGACGGTAATCCGGTATTGATAGCCGGCAGCACGCATGAGGGTGAGGAGGGAATGGTCTTAGGCCTTTTTAAGGAACTGAAGGTCGATTTCCCCCGGCTCATCCTCATTCTGGCCCCTCGCCACCTTCAGAGGATACCGCGCGTGGAGAAGCTCCTGGAATCACAAGGAGTTCGATGGTTGAAGAGGACGATGATAGATGATGAGCGCCGGCCGGAGGAGGTCATCTTACTGGACACGATAGGGGAGCTCGCTGCCATCTATGGCCTGGGGACAGCCATATTTGTCGGGGGAAGCTTCTGTAAGGTGGGGGGGCATAATGTCTTGGAGGTCTTGGCCCACGGCAGGGGCGTAGTCTTTGGCCCCCACATGGAAAACTTCAGCGAGGTCGCCCACCTCATCGTGGAAAAGGGGGCGGGGGTACAGGCCAGGACACCTGCAGAGCTCATGGAGGCCTTGAGGAGGTTCATCGATGACCCTCACTTCAGACAGGAGACGGGTGATCGGGGTCTTTCCCTCCTCCGAGAAGGTCGAGGGGCCTTGGAGAGGACCATGGAGGTCGTGGGGGGATTTTTAAAGGGACGATGAA
>CAYQOD010000130.1:0-5882 GCA_964419065.1 uncultured Thermodesulfobacteriota bacterium
TTCTAACTTGCTGTAAATAAAGGAAATTATTTGAAGAGTTAAATTTATAATCATGAAGGATATTGTGCACCCTGGCGAAGAAAAAATTCGAGACCATTAGATGATAGCTTTTTCAGGCCTATGACGGCAGGCTACAGAAGAATCTCCTTTATCTTCCGCTCCACCAGGGTAATGACACCCTTGGCGAGGTGCATCGCCTCCTCGGCCTCCTGGGGATCATCAAAATATCGTGATGGTATGTTGCCGGGCAGACCATCGGGATAACGTGTCGGGATGGAGTATTGATCGAGTCGTTTTGCCCTCTTGACCGCCTTAAAATTCGGGTCTATTCCACGCGCCATCGCCACCAGCTCTTCGAGTGAATGGGTGGAGAACACCTCTCGCGACTTCACCTTCAAGTAGAGGTATGCCTTCAGAGCCTTCTCCGCGGCTTGCTGGAAATGGAACAGTGCTAGGTAGAACCGTCTCCGTCTCCGCAGCTCATCCGCATCTGCAAATTCATCCTCTGCCTGCGTCAGCCACCGCAATGATTCTTCGCTATAGGGGCTTCTCATACACGACCCTGCCTGGTCAGAAGTGGTCAGGACGCAGCCTTTGACAGTGCCTTTCCCGAAATCTCCTCCTCCTTGGTTCCGAAACTGCAACGCCTCAGGTCCAAATAAAAAGGGGTACGTGCCTCCTATATACCATGATCGTACCCCTCCTCGATGCTCCCCCCACCCCGCAGTTACACGCCTTATCGGGTTATTGAAAGTCGTCTCCTCTCTATTTTACCCCTCAGCAACGACTGCTCATGTTTGCTCAAATATAGCAGGATGTTTAAAAAATGGCAAATATTGTTATATAACTAGTCTCCGAACCAGAGAATGCAGCGTTGAGGATATGATTGCATGATGGGTTATGAGAGATACTCTTATGAAGTTAACCTACTGACCTTCTCCCATGGAAAGGCCTGTCAATGAGACAAGTCTCATCATATCACCAAATAAAAAAGGGGCTCTTTGCCCCTCACATTCTGTCGCCGTACCCACCCCTTCCCTCAAACATACCCTCGCCTCTCACGTCGTCACCGAGAGGGGGGATCTGTTCGGCAAAACAGCCTATTTCACGATAGTAAGTCGTTCTCTCTCGTCAGCTGTCTGAAACCGATGTGCACCTCCTGGCGCTGGCGGCACGCCAGACGGACCTCCTAAACTGTGTCCACCCTCCTGCTCCAATACCTCACTGATACTTGCAAAGAGCTCCGCCGCACTCTCCCGAATATAATCAGCTCTATCCTTCATCTCCTGAACGTGCGTCTCTAAAGCTCCTATGTCGCCTATCCGTACCTCCTTCCCCTTCATGACCATCCTATACCTCCTTTTCAGAGGAGGAATCATCGCACCGAATAGCCCCCAGTGCACCCTCCTCGTTCACGGACAATAGAGCACCACCCTCTACAACCTTGCGGGGTTACTTGCAATATGTGTGCTCAGGTCGTAGATTAAGAAAGTAGTTGATATTACTTGCTTTTAGCAGGAAAAAAGAAACGACCCCTTCGGTGGGAGTGACAATTTTTGTCCATTTCTGTGGCCATTTCGGCCCCTGAAGGTCACTGAGACCGGGTGAGGAGGACCTATGTCATGAAACAAGTGTATTATTTTTTCTCCTGAAACAACACATATCTTTCACAACTCTTCTCCATCGCCTGGCAGTACCGCTGGTAGCGAGGATACTCCTGCGGGGGGATCCGCCCAGCCTTCATGATATACTCCCCCCGATAGATCACCGTGTTGCCTACCCTTTGATAGTGTGCGTGAAATTCAAAGTACGGGTTTTTGACCTCCACGGGTTCGGGTAGATAGTAGAGCGTGTATCCCTTCGGGATAGTGAAGATCGCCTCCTCGCTGTTGGATGCATTCGTCCAGAATACCAAAGGATAGCGGCGCTCCTCCTTCCCGGTGGCGGCGCAGCTCTCCTGGATACCAGGCACCTGAAATATCAAGATACCTCCCGCCTTCTTACAGTAATCCGGCGCAACATACTTCATAGTGACCACAAATCGTTCGTCAAAGTCTAGGGGGGCAGAAGGGGTGTAATCCACCAGTCTTGCCCCCGGAGATATCCTATACACCCACTGCTCCAAGAATTCTCTGATCTCCGTCGGACTGCTGTTGATAAAGAACGAACGGAAGGATGCCTCGCTGGAACCTGAGAGAACATTAGACTCCGCCACCGCTATCGACTCATCAGCCCGTATCTCGATCTGTTTGCGGCACACGCGTACGTTCTGCTGCGCCGTGGCCAGGGGGGTAGTGGCAAAAACAGTCTCGCCGTCCTTGAAGATGAGCACACCCCGACCCTGATCACTGCCGGGGAGGTAATCGAACCGATAGTCCTCAGCCGTGGGATCGAGAAAGAGGTGGTCCCCATTGATCTGGGCTGCCACGATGCAGTGGTCGAACTGAAAGGGATAGGGGAAATCCCTGATCAGATCCCCCACATCGGTGGTGGGGATCAAGACGTAGTGGGCAGTGATCCCTGCCTCTCGCAGCATGCTGATCAGCAGGGTGCTCTTATCCTTGCAGTCACCGTACTTGTTCTCAAAGACCTCTGAAGCCGGTTCTGGCTCATACCCCGTCTTGCCCAGGCCGATGGAGACATAGCGGATCTCCCGCTTCACGTAGTCGAAGATGGTCGCTATCTTTTCTCTGGTGCCTGTACACCCTCCGGTCAACGCAGCTACCTTCTCCCTGATGGCCGCATCGGGTTCGGTCTTGCCAGCGATCAACCCCCGCCACCAACGGAAGAATTCCTGCCACGAATCCATACTGGTCGCTTCCATGTTGAAGGCGACCTCACCCATCGGAGGCATGAAACTCTCATCCAGAATCTGGGGTATCTCCTGGTACTGCCAGCAGTAGCGCTTCTTTCCCCCACGGTGGACGATGGCCGGAGATGGATCCGTGCCTCTGAGCAGGTTGAAGGGGCGGTAGTGCAGTTCCATGGTCTCAGGGGCGATAATCATATAGCGTGAGACCATGACGGGGTTGTACCACTGGAAAAAGAAGCGGTCAGCAAACACCCCGCCAATGGTGGGCTTCTTGTCCTCGATCACGCACGTATACTCGATGATGCAGCCGACCCGCACCCCGGGCATGGAAAAGGTCAGTTCTTTGTAGTCGCTGTACGCTGGATACCTGCTGTAGGGGGTGACGATCTTTTGGGCATTTTTCTTCAATGGAATGATCCTCCCGCTGGAAGTGATGGTCCTCGCAGAACGCAGCGATATGGTCTCAGTGTGAGCGTTAAAGCCGATGGTACGATCAGCATAGCCTTTGCCCCGCTCAGTGACGATCTTGAAGGCCTCATGGATCGTGGCCCTGCTCCTGCCATCTGTGAAGACCTCCTCAACCACCTCATCTAACAGGACGATGATGTCGGCATCGGGATAGGATTCAGCCGGCGGCGCCTGCTGTATGAGCCTGGTCAGCTCATCATCGATGGGCCTCTGAGGCGTGAAGAGCGGAAGGGCGCACGACGAGAGCAAAACGATGGTACAAATGATGGATATAACGAGGCAAATCCTCCTCATGGTATCGCTCCTGATAATGGTAATACCGAAATACTACCACATCAGCGCTCTGATGGTCTATGGTATTCTGATACCTTTGAAGAATAGTGCCCTGTCACTACGAGACGGCGATACAGGGGAGTGAAATCTTCACCGTCCGTGCTTGACGAGGCCACCGGGGAAAGTCAATGACCATCCCGTGAACGGGATGGCTTGAGGGCTCACGGATTCGAGGGACCAAGGGTTTCAGTGAGAATTTTCCTTATACCCTTCTTTGAGCCCTGGACCCCTGCAACCCTTACAGATGGTAAACATCAAACTAAACTCTTCGCCTGAAGGCGAGGGTTATTCTCTCATTCCTCGAATGGGAGAATAACGACGGTCACTGGAACATCAGAAAGACCACGAATCCATAAAACAGTCCCATCAACCCCAATATAGCACACCGGTAGACATCCACCATGGTAATCGTTATGTCCCCTTTGTGTCTCATGGCGCCACCTCCTCATCGCTGTTTCTATCTGTTAGTGGCGCCCAACCGCAAAGAGGTTCACGATTTTTTATCGTTGCGATGATTTACGTGTTCGGATGCAGTGGACAGAGAGGTTAATATCACAGAGGGGCAACCCCGTGGTCTACCTTTTGGTGCATATGTGCTACCAACGGCATCGCACCGTTTATTACGTCGCTACCTCCTCAAAGAAATCGATTTGTAGTCTGCACCGGTTGCAGACGGTCATCCAACCTGCCTTTTCACACAGGGCCTGACATGCCCATTGCGAGGGGATGAGGTAGACCCACGAGAGCTGCTCCGCCGGCGTTGCGCAGAGAGGACAAGGGGCGGCTCTCTTCAGGTACCTCTGCTTGGCCTCCTCAATTGCCTGTTGCCCGCGAAGGCGTTCGTCTCCACTGAACGTCAGGATATCTTTCCTGGAGGAGTTTTCGCTGTTCTCCATGTCCTGCTCCTTCCACGATACACGAGGATACGTTCATCCTTTCGATCCGCACCGTCGCTTTTCCTCTGAGAGAGCACAATGGATGCCATCATAATCTTTGAGCAAAATCCTTGACAATTCTCTGTGCGGCATGGATTCAAGGACGTTCTTTTTGAGCCACCTCCCGTCGTTTGATCTTGTAGCAGTCTTTGATTACTACCCCTGCCTCAAATCTCGTGATCTCGGAGGGATCAGGGCTTTGCACACACTATCGCCCTCATCATCTCTGTCTCGCGTTGTCTTTATCTCTACCAGTACGTGGCATTGCATCAGCAAAAGGTCCAAAGTCCTCCTTCACCGATGGAAACCTTTCAGCCCATGGTCCCATGGAGTAGCAACAGAGGAGCACGTACCTAGAATACCATCCTCTTCCCGTATCGAGCCTCCGCTGTGGACCATACCCCTGGTGAACACCGCAGAGACCTTCATCACCTCGGCACACCATCGGCAGCATGCCCACGATGAGGATATAAACCATGGGCGATCTTACAAAAAGAACAGAAAGACCAAGAACCCATAGAACATACCCATCATCCCCAATATAATGCTTCTGTATACGTTCATCTCGGTAACCTCCCTGAATAATTGTGGCCGGTCACGCTCCTGCAGGCCATCCCTATGACAATTTTTGGTGCAATTTCCGTGCTCAAATGAGTTTTTTGTAACTATTTAATATTATTGTATTTATATAGAATGATACTGTTAGGTATGTTTGATAGTGACAATTTTTGTCACTTTTTAGGCTATTGAGAGGCCCTCCCCTTCCTCCCTCACGATGAACCCCTCCCTTGCCAGCTGCGTGAGGTTCTCCCTCACTGCCTCGGGGGGAAACGGAAGTTCGCTGATTAAGGCCTCCTCAGTAATGCGGGATTTTCTCACGAGCGCTCGCAGGATCGCGCCCCTGACCTGTCTGTTGGAGCCCTCGAACGGACCCTGCCTCTGATAGTGGGCGCTCTGTCTGCTCGGGTTACCGCGCTCCCTCTTTAATGCCGCGCCATAGTCCATCAGTGCGTAGTACCAGATCCGGGGGTTCCCTGTATCGAGCGTCTGGGCGACGAGTGGACGGATCTCTGCATCGGTGACGTCCGTCCGGCCTCTGAAGAAATGGTGGATGAAAACGGTGCGTACGTTGGTCTCGATAAAGACGGTTGGCTCGTTGAAGGCAAAGGTGCAGATAGCAGAAGCGGTAGCGTCACCGATCCCCGACAGCACCTTCAATGTCTCTACATCCGCCGGAAACTGTCCATCGTGGCGAGCGACCACGATCTCGGCTAATTTCTTTGGGTAAAGTCCCATTTAGGCCACCAACTATGATAGAGTGGTGGCATGACAAA
>CAYQOD010000131.1:0-5843 GCA_964419065.1 uncultured Thermodesulfobacteriota bacterium
TAAATAGTTATCACATACCAATCGTATATTCTCTACGGTTCCGTGTTAACACCTGGTCCATGGCACAGCGGTTGCTATAGATTCGGTAATAAGGAAAGGGAGGAAGGAATGATGATAAAGCCCATTGAGTATCATGGTATTTGTTCGACCTGTCAAAATGCGCCGAACTGTACCTTGCAAAACGATCCCATGCGCCCTGTTTGGTACTGTGAGGAATTTGAGGGGATTGAGCCCATCACCTTAGGGAGTGTCAATCGCGAGGTTGCACCAACACCTGGTCCCCGGGGTTCTCCTCGTGATGGTGTGCAAGGGTTACGTGATCTCAGAGGGTTATGCATGAATTGTGAGAATCGTGAGACCTGCACCTTTCCAAAACCAGAAGGCGGTGTCTGGCATTGCGATGAGTACCGATAAAAGAATGCTAGCTCACATATAAGGAGGAATTTAATAATGTTATATTTGGTCATCAGTACTCCACATCCTTCCAAGCCTGAAGATGTAAAAAATGCGAGACTAGAATTTAGGTCTTGGATTAAGGATTTAAAGTCAAACAACAAATTGATCTGCTTCTATCCCAGGGTGGGTAGGGGGTCTATAGTAATCCTCGATGTGGCCTCAAATGACGAGCTCCATACATTGATGACCCAGTGGTTAAATATTGTACCAGTGAGTTTCGATATCTATCCGTTATCGACACCGTCTGAAGCAGAGGAACTTCTAAAATGAGTATTGCTGAGAGACTTCCGGTTTTCAGATCCAGGGAGGATGACTGAATGCCAACAGCAATGAAGTATCGAGGGCTATGCTCAAACTGCAACAACGCACCGCACTGCACCTTCCCCAGAGATCCCGACAAGCCGGTGCTGCAGTGCGAGGAGTATGAGTGCTTCGAGTCGAAAGAGGTCCTGAAAATCGTCAATGAGCATGATGACGAGAGAGGCGGGATCATTTCGATCCTGGAGGGGATTCAATCCAAGTACGGTTATCTTCCAGAAGCGGCGCTGAGAACCGTGGTCAAGGAAACGGGACGATCCCTGGTCGACATCTACGGGGTCGCCACCTTCTACAGGGCATTTAGTTTGAGTCCCAGGGGAAAGCACCTAGTCTCCGTGTGCATGGGCACGGCCTGTCACGTCCGGGGCGCATCGATCATCGCCAAGGAATTCGAGCGACAGCTTGGTGTTTGTGTAGGAGATACGACCGTGGACAGGGAGTTCACACTGGAAACGGTGAACTGCCTGGGAGCGTGCGCGCTTGGTCCGACTGTCGTGGTCGACGGCCACTACTTCACAAACGTCGGAACCGCAAAGGTGAAGCAGATAATCAAAGAGGGCCGCGAAGGTCTTGACAAGGTCGAGGTCAAGACGGATGAGCGGATATTCCCTGTAGAAGTCGCCTGTCCTCGCTGTAACCACAGCCTGATGGACCCGAGGCATCAGATCGACGACCATCCGTCAATTCGGATAACCGTTGCCTTCGACAACAGGCACGGCTGGATTCGACTGTCCAGTCTATACGGTTCCTATTCGGTGGAATCGGAGTACGAGATACAGGAAGATACGGTGCCCGATTTTTTCTGCCCGCACTGCCACGCGCAACTTGTCGGTGCTTCCACTTGCGCGGAGTGCGGCGCGCCGATGGTCCCGATGATTGTCCGAGGGGGAGGCATAGTGCAGATATGTCCCCGGCGCGGGTGCAAGGGGCACATGCTGGATATTAACGGAGTCAATTTCTAATGGAAAAAGTAAAATCTCTGGATGAATTTAAGGAACTGAAAGAGCGCCTGGCTGCCAGGCGAGACCCTGATATTCCCACCATCATCATACCTGCCGGTACGTGCGGACAGGCCAGCGGAGCGAACGATCTCATCAGGATTGCCAAGCGAGAACTTCTTGCCAGGCAATTGACGGAAAAAATCAACCTCCGCATCACCGGCTGTCACGGTCTGTGCGAAATGGAACCGTCGGTACGAATTGAGCCGCACGGTACGTTTTATCCCAAGGTCGATCTCGACGGGATGGTGCGGATCGTAGAGGCCGCGTGCAGAGGAGAAGTCATCGAGGACCTGCTTTTCATCGATCCCGAAACCGGAAAACCGGTGGAGAAACAGGAAGACCTGTCTTTCTTCAAGAGGCAGGTCAGGACGATTTTATCCCGCAACGAAAAAGTTGACCCGATCCGTATATACAACTACATCGAAAACGGCGGCTATTCTGCACTGGCTAAGGTGCTCGGAAACGGCAGCCCCGACTGGGTGATTGGGGAGGTTAAGGCATCCGGGCTGCGGGGCCGAGGCGGCGCGGGCTTCCCTGCCGGTCTGAAGTGGGAATTTCTGGCCAAACGACCAGGCGACCGCGGAAAGTTCCTCGTCTGCAACGCAGACGAAGGCGACCCCGGCGCGTACATGGACAGAAGCGTTCTCGAAGGCAACCCGCACAGCATCATCGAAGGAATGATTATCGGTGCATATGCTACCGGTTCCACTGAGGGCGTCGTCTACGTCCGACACGAGTACCCGCTCGCCGTCAAGCATCTTGTCATCGCGCTCCGGCAGGTGCGAGAACTCGGACTCCTGGGCGAGAACATCTTGGGAACTGGATTCTCCTTTGACATCAGGTTGGTCAAGGGCGCGGGCGCTTTTGTCTGCGGGGAAGAAACGTCCCTGATTGCCTCTATCGAGGGAAGAATGGGCGAGCCGCGCCAAAGACCTCCCTTCCCCGTGCAGAAAGGAATCTACGGCAAGCCCACGGCGATCAATAATGTCGAGACCTGGGCGAATATCCCCGTCATCTTCGAGAAGGGCGCGGAAAAGTTTGCCAGAACGGGTACAAAGAACAACTCCGGCACCAAGATATTCTCGCTTGTCGGCAAGGTCATGTATACCGGTCTCGTTGAAGTCCCGATGGGCACCACGATTCACGAGATCGTCTTCGACATCGGCGGCGGACCTCCCGGCAGGTCAAAGATCAAGGCGGTGCAAACGGGCGGCCCTTCGGGAGGGTGCATCCCGGTTGAAAGGTTCGATCTGCCCATCGACTACGAAAGCCTAACTGAGGCGGGATCAATCATGGGCTCAGGCGGCATGATCGTCATGGACGAGAACACCTGCATGGTCGACGTGGCCAGGTACTTCATGAACTTCCTAAAGGATGAATCCTGCGGCAAGTGCTTCACCTGCCGCAAAGGTATACAGCGGATGTATGAGATTATTGATGATATCACGAAGGGTTATGGTACGCTGGAACAACTAGATCTGCTTGAAGAGCTGGCGCATGTCGTCATGGATACGACGATGTGCGGCCTGGGGCAGTCAGCTTCAAACCCCGTTCTCAGTACCCTCCGTTATTTTCGAGGCGAATACGAACGTCATATTGTGCAGAAACGGTGTGATGCCTTTGTCTGCAAAGAATTGGTCGGGGCACCATGCCAGGCGGCGTGTCCTTTGGGAACTGAGGCCTGGCGCTACATTGCCCATATAAAGCGGGGGGAATATGAGGATGCCTACCGGGTAATACGGAAGGCTAACCCCTTCCCTTCGGTCTGTGCCCGCGTCTGCCATCATCCATGCGAAGAGAGATGCCACGCAGGAATGAGCGGTAGCCAGTCAATTGCGATTCGTTCTCTAAAGCGTTTTATCACCGACCGCGTTGACCCTGCAATATATAAGCCTGTAAAGAACATTTGTCCTGATAAGGAGATGCCCAAGGTGGCTGTCGTCGGCTCGGGCCCTGCGGGGCTCAGCGCTGCGCACCACCTCTCTCTTTATGGTTACAAAGTTACTGTATTTGAGGCGGAGGCCCAGCCGGGGGGAATGCTGTGCAGCGGTATACCAGCATATCGCCTGCCAAGGGAAGTGTTAAATAACGAGATTGAATCACTCGTGAATGAGAACCTGATCATCACGTGCAATGCTGGCCTAGGGAGAGATTTCACTATCGAAAAACTATTTGATGATGGTTTTAGAGCGGTGTTTCTTGCTATGGGAGCTCACGAGAGCCAACGGCTGAATATCGAAGGTGAAGACGCAGAAGGTATCTACACAGGCATGGAATTTCTGAGGGCCTTCAATCTAGATGGAAAGGAGCTGGCTACGGGACGTGTAGGCGTCATCGGCGGCGGCAATTCGGCCATAGACGCTGCCAGGGTGGCAATCCGACAGGGAGATGTCGAAGGTGTGACCATATTCTATCGGCGCACGCGTTTGGAGATGCCCGCCTTTGCCGAGGAGATCGAAGCGGCCCTCCAAGAAGGGGTACAGGTTGAGACACTGATTTCTCCCATCAGGATCCATTCCCATGGAGGTCGCCTAACCGGGATCGAGTGTATCAGGAATGAACTCGGTGAGATGGATGTCAGTGGTCGACGAAAACCGGTTCCTCTTCCCAATACAGAACGCACCCTACCGCTCGATACCCTCATTGTAGCTATTGGCGAGCAACCAAAGACGGATGATCTATCCGCTATGGGAATTGAAATCGGCAAGGGAAAGAGGGTGTTGGTTGATGCAGAGACCCTCCTCACCAATCGAGAAGGGGTTTTTGCTGGCGGAGACGTGATAAGCGGCTCACATACCGTCGTTGAGGCTATCGCCGCGGGCAAGAGGGCCGCTATGATGGTCGACCGCTACCTTCGAGGTAAGGAGCTGAAGGTCATATCCCAGGTTCAATTGCCGGAGGTCTACATCGAGCCGACAATGACGGAAGGAGAAGAACTGGGTCAAGTCCCAAGGGCCAAGCCGCCGATACTCCCCGTGGAATCCAGAAAGCGAAGTTTTGCCGAAGTGGAGGGTTCTCTATCTGTCCAGGAGGCAGAGCAAGAGGCAGGTAGGTGCCTGAGGTGTGATTTGGAATTTACACAACCAAGAGAGGAGACAATTGAGAGTTTGATAGCAGAAGGAGGAAAGACGTGATCACGGTGAACATCAACGGTTTCGATGTTGTTGTTGAGGAGGGTACAACGATTCTTGAAGCCGCACAAAATATGGGGATTCCTATCCCGACGCTATGTTACCGAGAGGGACTTTCACCATATGGGGCCTGTCGTCTCTGTGTAGTGGAGATAGGGGATGGTCCAAAAGCAAAACTGGTCTCATCGTGCACCTACCCGGCCGAGGAGGGGCTCAAGGTGCGTACGGCGTCGTCTCGGGTCGTAAGGGCACGCAAGATGATCCTTGAGCTTCTGTTGGCCTCGTGCCCGCAATCGAAAATTATTCAGGACCTCGCTTCGGCACACGGAGTTCAGCAACAGCGCTTCCGGCAGGAGTATGAGGACTGTATCCTCTGCGGACTGTGCGTGCGGATGTGCGAGGAGCAGATGATGGCCAAGGCCATTGGGTTTCGCGGCCGAGGCGAAAACCGCAGCATCGGCACCCCGTTTGATATACAGTCAGACGTTTGTCGCCTCTGTGGTGCCTGTATGTATATTTGTCCGGCCTGCCAGCTGCGATGCACCTACAACGAGCCACAAAGGGGTATCTGTGGGGGCTGCGCAAATTTGAGCCCACTCTGTCTGGAGAAGGAAGGGTTCGATAGCATGATGTGCTACATGGAACCATGTATTGCCTGTGAAATAAAACAAGATTGATAGAGGAAAGGAGAAAAGAAGATGTCACTCTCGAAAATAAATGCCACAGCAGCGACACTGACTAAGAACAGGACAGAAGGTTCGGTGGTGGCTGGATCTGGCATGTGTGTAACCTGCGTGGACGGTTGTATCGGCATGTGCGAGATCGGAAAGTCTGCCTATAGGGGCCACGAAGTTATCTATCCACAGCCATTTGGGGTGATAACCACCGCCTCTGAGAAGGTTTATCCCCTTGATTATTCCCACTTCAACATCATGGG
>CAYQOD010000132.1:0-5831 GCA_964419065.1 uncultured Thermodesulfobacteriota bacterium
TACGAGATCGTGATGTGACTGGAGTTCAGACGTGTGCTCTTCCGATCTGGTTCAGCGAGAAAGGGAAGAGGGAAAACTCCCCTTTCTCGATCTCCCCTATCAGGAGGGGATAGGGGAGATACGGCGGGTAGCTGATGAGCTCCGCGGTAGCGCCCATGACTTGGTAATCCTCGGCATTGGGGGTTCGGCACTGGGGGGGAAGGCGTTGATGGCGGCCCTCGGACACCCCTACCACAACCTCCTGCCCGCTGATGTACGCAAAGGGCCACGGGTCTTCTTTTTGGACAACATCGATCCCGATACCGTTGTCGGGCTCCTCGATGTCCTGAACCCTTCCCAGATGGTCGTCAACGTCATCAGCAAATCAGGATCCACCATTGAGAGCGTCAGTCAGTTTCTCCTCTTCGTGGGATTGCTCAAAGAGAGACTCGGGGCAGGGTGGAAGAAGAGGGTGGTGGTGACCACCGATCCCTCCAAGGGCCCTCTGAGGAGGCTGGCCGAGGGAGAAAGACTCATTAGCTTCACCGTCCCCCCCGGTGTGGAGGGGAGATTTTCAGTCCTGACCCCTGTAGGACTCCTACCCGCTGCCTTTCTCGGGATAGAACTGGAGGGACTCCTTGCCGGAGCGGTCTCCATGGATACGTGTTGTCGCGAGCAGGCACTGGAGGAGAATCCCGCCCTTCTCAACGCAACCCTGCACTATCTGACCCACACGAAGAAGGGCAAGGGGATATCGGTGATGATGCCCTATGCAGACGGATTGGAAGGATTGGCCGATTGGTACCGACAGTTATGGGCCGAGAGCCTGGGTAAGAAGGAGGATTTGAGGGGTAGGGCGGTCCATGTAGGTCCCACCCCTGTCAAGGCCCTTGGTACCACCGATCAACACTCTCAACTCCAACTCTATCTGGAGGGCCCCTACGATAAGGTAATCACCTTTTTGGCCGTCGATTCTTTTTCCTCTGTCGTGGAGATACCCACCGGGGTATCCTGGGAGGAGGAGATCACCTATATGGAGGGGAAGAGCCTCAACGAACTCATGGAGGCTGAGAGGAGGGCAACGGAGTTCATCCTGACGAGGCATAACAGGAGTAACAACACCATCTACCTGAAGAAATTGGATGCGTGGACATTGGGAGGGCTCTTTTACCTCTTGGAGGTTCAAACCGTCCTTGCCGGGGCCCTCTACGGGATCAATCCCTTAAATCAACCGGCCGTGGAAGAAGGCAAGAGGCTTACCTATGGGATGATGGGTAGGAGGGGCTTTGAAAGGGAAGGCAATGAGATACGAAGGTGGATTGCTGAGAGACCGGTGCAGAAAATTCCGAGGTGAGGGGTGGCAACTACAATAGGGATACTTCCCGCTGAGGTAGTGGATAAGATAGCAGCAGGGGAGGTGATTGAAAGGCCCGCATCCGTGGTAAAGGAGCTGGTGGAGAACTCCTTAGATGCCGGAAGTCGCACCATACGGGTGGAGGTAGAGGAGGGAGGGAAGAAGGGCATCGCGGTGATGGACGATGGAGGGGGTATGACCAGAGATGATTCCCTCCTTGCCCTGGAGAGACATGCCACGAGCAAGATTCGTGGAGCGGGCGATCTCGATGCCATCAGGACCCTTGGCTTCAGGGGAGAGGCCCTCCCCTCCATCGCCGCGGTGTCGCGGTTGTGTCTGATCACCAGGACTCAAGACAAACTCTCTGGAACGCAGATCCTGGTGCATGGTGGCGGGGAGAGGGAGGTCAGGGAGATAGGGAGCCCTCCGGGGACGAGGGTGGAGGTAGAGGACCTCTTCTATAACCTGCCGGCCAGGAGGAAATTTTTACGGAGGACCCAGAGCGAACTGGCACATATCATTGAGGTCGTCACCAGGATGGCCCTGCCCCACCCTTCCGTGGGTTTCGTCCTGACCCACAATGGACGGGTCCTCTTCAATCTCCCCTCTACCCAAGAGGAGCGATCGCGGATCAGGACCATCTTGGGGAAAGAGGCTGCCCCTCAGTTGGTGAGGGTTGAGGGGAGGCAGGGTGAGATTGAAGTGAAAGGGTGGGCCACCGTCCCCACCTATGTCCGTGGTTCTAGCAAGGGGATCTATATTTATGTGAACGGGCGTTACATCAGAGATAAATTGATCTCCCATGCCATCTCTGAAACATACCGGAGGGTTATCCCTGCCAAGATGTATCCGGTAGTCATTCTCTCTCTCTCGGTCCCCTTCTCAGAGGTAGATGTCAACGTCCACCCGACAAAGATGGAGGTTCGCTTCCACAGGGGGGATGAGATACACCGATTGGTCTCCAGCGCCCTCAGGTGCGCGTTGAGCCATCCGGATGAGGTCAGACCGCAAGAGGTATCAGAGGCGAGAGAGGACCGCGCTCCCTATCCCCTCCCTTCTCCTGTAACTGCTGGTGGACTAGCCCCCCTCCCCTCGTGGCGGACGGTGGGACAGATCAGGGGGACCTACATCGTGGTAGAAGGGGAAGAAGGGGTGATGATTGTCGATCAACATGCTGCTCATGAGCGGGTCCTCTACGAGCAGTTGAAGGCCTCGCTTCAGGGACAAACATTGCCTCAGCAGCGCTTCCTGCTGCCCCAACCCATCGAGCTGAAGAGGGAGGAGGTGGAGGTACTCCTGGGGCATCGTGCAGAGCTAGCCATAGTGGGGTTGGATCTGGAGGAGTTTGGAGAGAGGACCGTGGTCGTCACGTCGATCCCCTCGTTCCTCCAGAGAGAAGATCTGCAGTCCCTTCTCGAGGCCGTGGGCGAAGCGTTGGTGGAGAGGGACGCAGGCGACGAAATCATCGAACACGCCTTGGATAGGGTTTGTGTCCTGCTGGCGTGTCGAGGGGCCATCAAGGCAAACAGGAGGTTGCATGAAGAGGAGGTGAGGTCACTCCTGAGGGAGTGGGAGGAAACCACGCAACCAGCCACCTGCCCTCATGGACGACCCATCGTTATGAAATGGAGTTGGCGGGAGTTTGAGCGCTGGTTTCGGAGGGGTTAAAGTTCATATTTTGCCAATTTATACCTCATCGCCCGAAAGTTCATCCCGAGGAGTTTGGCAGCCTTCTTTTTGACCCCCCCTGTCTGTTCCAGGGCCTTGAGGATAAAGGCCTTCTCCAGGTCCTCCACCACCTTGTTGAGATCGATCCCCTCCTCCGGGATCTCCAGGGAAGGGGGAATGCCTCTTGAGATCGTCCTCTCATTGAGATAGGACCGGACGAGCCGCTCCGTGATAATCGGCGAAATCTCTAAGGTTATGCTCCGTTCTATGATATTCTCCAGCTCCCTGACATTGCCGGGAAAATCGTAACCGAGCAGCAGCTCCAAGGCCTCAGGTGATATACCCTCTATCTCCTTTCCTGTCTCAGCGCTGTACTTCCGGACGAAGTGATTCACCAGCAACGGGATGTCCTCTTTGCGCTCACGGAGGCGGGGAAGCTTGATCTGTATCACATTGAGGCGGTAGAAGAGGTCTTCGCGAAAGCCACCATGTACTACCTTCTGCCCCAAGTCTTGATTGCTGGCCGAGATGATCCTTACATCCACCTTCATATCCTCGGTCCCTCCCACCCGCTTAAACTCACGTTCTTGGATCACCCGCAGCAATTTCACCTGGAGGGGGAGCGGGAGTTCCCCGATCTCATCCATAAAGAGAGTCCCCCCCTCGGCCATCTCCAACAGGCCCCTCTTATTAGCGATGGCTCCGGTGAAGGACCCCTTCATGTGACCGAAGAGCTCACTCTCCAAGAGATTTTCCGGGATGGCGCCACAGTTCAGGGTGACAAAGGATCTGGTCTTCCTGGGGCTATTGTAGTGGATGGCCTTGGCGACCAGTTCTTTCCCCGTCCCACTCTCCCCGGTGATCAGGACATTGGCCTTGGTTTGAGAGACCTTCTCCACCAGTTCATATACCCGCTGCATCTTCGGACTCTTGCCGATGAGGTTCCAGAATTTATACCGCTCCTCCACCTCTTGGCGCAGGCGGATGTTTTCACTGAGAAGGGCATTCCTCTCCAGGGCCTTCCTGATAGTGAGCTTCACCTCGTCTACCTGAAAGGGCTTGGTGATGTAATCATAGGCCCCTTCTTTCATGGCGGTAACCGCCCCCTCGGGGGAACCATAGGCGGTGATCATGATCACCACCGTATCAGGACTTACCTCTTTGGTCTTGCGTAAGACATCAAAGCCGTCCATCCCGGGCATCCTGACGTCGGTGAGTATCATGTTGTAGAGGTTGTCTTCCAAGAGTTTCAAGGCATCTTCCCCACTGGTCGTGCAGGTCACATCGTACCCTTCCTTCTTTAACATGATATCCAAAAAATCACACATATTCTTTTCATCGTCGACCACCAGTATCTTTTGTTTTGTCGTCATCTCTGCTCCTCCAGTGGGGGAATCCTTGAGGCGTTCATGGTACCGGGAAGATGAGGGTGAAGGTGGTACCGTGAGTAGGTCGACTCTCTACAACTATATCCCCTCCATGGTTTTCCACTATCTTATGTACAATGGAGAGCCCCAACCCCGACCCCCCCTCTTTGGTAGTGAAAAAGGGATCGAAAACCCTGTTCTTCTCCGTTGGCGACATCCCCTTGCCCGTATCTGAGACCATGAGCATTACCTTCTTCCCATCTTTTTGGGCCTTTACCTTCAATAGCCCCTCTTTCCCCATGGCGTCAACGGCGTTGATGAAGAGGTTCCAGAGGACCTGTTGGAGCTGTTGTGGATCACCGGCGATGGTGATATCTGGTTCTATATTCTTGACCAATTCTATCCCCTCAGTCCATTGAGGAGAGCGAGAGAAGACCTCCAGGGTATCATTTATCAGGGCGTCGACGTCCACCACCTTTTTATCAAGCTTCGGGGGCTGGGCATAGAGGAGAAAATCGGTAATGAGGCGGTTCAAGCGACCAGACTCCGCCACAATGATGTCCATCAATTTCTGGCTGCCCTCGCCCACCTCTTTTTTTTCTTCCCTCAGCAACTGGATGGCTCCACTGATGGAGGCCAGGGGGTTGCGGATCTCATGGGCGATGCCGGCGGCTAGTTGGCCAATGGTGGCCAACTTCTCCGACCTCCTCATGGATTCCTCCATCTCCTTTATCTGGGTGAGGTCCTGGAAGATGATGATCTTGCCCACCTCTGTATTTTCGTGATCCTTCAGAGGGGAGGTGGAGAGCCCCAACTGTATCTCCTCGCCATCTGGTCTCTGAAAGGCGGTCTCCATACGGGAGTTAAGCTCCCTGTAAATATCCTTCTTCATCTCGGGAAACAGATCAGTTACAGGGCGGTCCCTGAATTGGGAGATACTGATGCCGAGGATCTTCTCCCCCGCTTGGTTCAGAAAGGTTATCTTTTCCTTGAGGTCGATGGTCAAGAGTCCACTCTGGATGCTCTGAATGACATAGCGGTTAAAGGCCTCGAGTCGACTGTAGTCCTCTTGGGTCTTCCTCAACTCCGATCCCCTGCTGCGGGCCTCCTCAGCCAGATAGCCGGTAAGGTATCCCGCCAGGTAGAAGGCCAAGACGGTGAGAAAGAGTTTGGAGAATGGATAGATACTGTAATAGGGGTAGCGGAAAGAGAGGGATGGGATCACCCAGTAGTATTCTAGATTGAGGAGGATCCCATAGAAGATGCTGCAGATGGAGGCCGCCATGAGCCCCCCGTGCTTTTCCAGAATGACCCCCGCCTCTAAGACCACCAAAATATAGAGGGGGAAAAAGAGGCTCACGCCACCGCCCGTTACGTAGGTGATACCGGTGATGATCAGGGCATCGGTTGCGCTCTGAACATAGGTCAAGAAGTTGAGCTTTTTGGCCTTCCGGATGAGGAGA
>CAYQOD010000133.1:0-5714 GCA_964419065.1 uncultured Thermodesulfobacteriota bacterium
ACTAAGTATTATTTTTATGAAATCCTACACAAGCAAAATGGAGAAATAGAAAAGCAAGAAGTCATGGAATCGTAGGTTCAGGCCTGCGATATGGCTCAGGGCAGGACGACGCCGGCCCGCCCCATTAGACACCATATCACCCTCGCCCATGGTTTTCTACGAAACCTTTGATTGAAATTAAACCTTGCTTATTGTAGAATGTTGGAAAGTTTAACAGTAAAACAGAGGTGCTCATATGTTGGTAGATCTGAAGCAAAAATCACAGGTTACCATACCAAAGGGTTTCGTGAAGAAGCTGAACCTGAAGGTGGGTGACAAGCTTGAAATTGAGGAAGAAGACGGAAAGCTTGTTATTACACCTGTTGTGGTAGTGCCAAAAGACCAGGCTTGGTTTTACAGCCCAGAATGGCAGAAAAAAGAACAGGAGGTTGACCGGCAAAAAAGGAAAGGCAAAATACACAAGGCTTCAAGCAAGCAAGAATTATTTAAGAAATTGGGATTGGATAAAGTTTGAATATCTACTTTTCAGACCTATTTCTTGAGAGCGTTGAAAAGCTGCCGGACGATGTAAAGAAAGCATTGAAAAGGAAGCTCGTATTATGGCTGACAATCCAAGACATCCATCATTAAGAACCAAGAAGATAAAAGGCCACGAAAATATATTTGAGGCAAGTATAACCATGAGTATTAGGATGACATGGGAATATTTTGAGGATGGTATCTTGTTAAGGAATATCGGTGAGCACAACAAGACATTGAATAAACCATGATTTGCGAGGGTGTCACATCGCCTAATAACAGGCCAAAAACAAAAAACATTGTTGAAACGCTTGCACTCTTCTTTTGACCTGCGCTCACCCGATAGCTTAAATGATGCTTGGCCGCCGCGTCAAGGGCGACAAATAGGGACCAAGAGCGGGGGGCAGGCTGGCGATAGTGCTATTTAAGAAAGGGTCTAACATTTCCTTCATCTCCTTTGCTAATTTCAAATCCGTTTTAGCCCTTATTCGTAGCCGCTTCGCTCCCGAACTCAATGTCGAGACATCACGACCTGTCCGCCTGCCTCATTCCCCAAGGGTAGATATCCCCAAATCCAATTTTGCAGCTCTGACCCCGTTTTACCCGATGGGTGTTTTTTAACAGCCTGTCAAAGCTTGACACGGGTGGGAGCGCTGTACTATTGTGTGGGAGGCGGAACATGAGAGGAGGGGACCGTGGGGTACGAGGTGGTCATCGGTCTGGAGGTCCATGCGCAGCTGCTGACCAGGAGCAAGATCTTCTGCGGGTGCTCCGCTGAATTTGGGGCAGGTCCCAATACCCACACCTGTCCGGTCTGCACGGGGATGCCCGGATCACTCCCCGTCCTGAACAGAAAGGCTGTGGAGTTCGCTATCAAGCTGGCCCTGGCCACCAACTGTGAGATCGCCTCCTACAGCCTCTTCGCCCGCAAGAACTACTTCTACCCAGACCTGCCCAAGGGCTACCAGATCTCTCAGTATGAGCTTCCCCTGGCGGCCAACGGCTCCGTTGAGATCCCGGTCGCCGACGGGTGGAAGAAGCGGGTGGGGATCATCCGCATCCATATGGAGGAGGATGCTGGAAAGCTCTTTCACGACGAGGCCGGCCCCTTCAGTTATGTCGACTTCAACCGCACCGGTGTGCCGCTGCTGGAGATCGTGAGCGAACCCGACATCCGCTCCCCCCAGGAAGCCGCCGACTACCTGCGGGTGCTGCGCTCGATCCTGCAGTACCTCGAGATCTGCGACGGGAACATGGAAGAGGGGAGCTTCCGCTGCGACGCCAACGTCTCCATTAGACCCATGGGATCTGAGACCTTTGGTACCAGGGCAGAGGTCAAGAACATGAACTCCTTCCGTCACGTGGAGCGGGCCCTGGCCTACGAGATCGAGCGGCAGAAGAAGGTCATCGAGGAGGGTGAAAAGGTGGTCCAGGAGACCAGACTGTGGGACCCCCAGAAGGGGGTCACCGAGGCCATGCGCGGCAAGGAGGAGGCCCACGACTACCGTTACTTCCCTGATCCCGACCTCGTCCCCCTGATCGTATCACCGAAGTGGATCGAGGAGATCAGAGCCGGACTGCCGGAGCTGCCCCTGCAGCGCAAGGAACGCTTCGTCAGGGAGTACGGCATCCCCGAGTATGACGCCGGGATCATCACCTCCTCCAAGGCCCTGGCCGACTACTACGAGGAGTGCGTCGGGCTCTTCCCCGATCCTAAGCAGGTAAGCAACTGGATCATGGGTGATCTGCTGCGGCTGCTGAACGAGGACAACCGAGAGGTGGAGGAGTGCCCCCTGACGCCTGCGCAGCTGGCCGAGATGCTCGGCCTCATCAGGGACGGAACCATCAGCGGCAAGATCGCCAAGACCGTCTTTGAAGAAATATACAGGACCGGCAAGGGGGCAAAGGAGATCGTCCAGGAGAAGGGCCTGGTTCAGATAGCCGATGAAGATGCCATCAACAAGGTGGTGGACGAAGTCCTCGCAAGCCATCCAAAGGAGGTGGAGGCGTACAAGAAGGGCAAGGAGAAGCTCTTCGGTTTCTTCGTCGGACAGATTATGAAGGCCACCCAGGGCAAGGCCAACCCCCAGATCGTAAACCAGATCCTCAAAAAGAAGCTGAGCTAATATCCCCCATGTTCTCGACCCTCCTGGAGGATGTTTCGGATATTGAGGGGGAAGAGACCTTCCGAGCACCTCTGGAGGTACGCTGCCCTCCGTATGGAGGATTACCCTGATTTCTTGCGGATCAAGCGGCCCAGAGAGACCTTCCCTTGATCGAAGAGGGCGATATAGGCCCCCATCCCCAGGAGGATGCAATCCCTCACAAGGTAGAACCAGGTGATGGGATGGGCAGTGCTCGAGGTACTGAAGCACCCGCAGGAGATATCCACCCCCCGATAGAGGTTGATCCCCAAGGCACAGGCGAATACCCCGAGAAGCAACGATGCCACAAGCCCTCCAGCACGCGCCCAGATACCAAGGAGCAAACTCCCTCCCACCAAGATCTCCACCCAGGGGAGGATGGTAGCGGTAGGGTCAATCATCCATTCAGGGAGAATCTGGTAGTTGTACAAAATTGCGGCGAACCCTACAGGATCGGCGATCTTCACGACCCCAGCGTACAGAAAGAGGGCACCCAAGAACAACCGAAAAAGAAGGGAGATAAACGGCGAGGTGCACCACGCACTAATCCTTCGACCCATCATGTCTCTCCCACTCTCCCTAGAGCGGCTCTCTCCCGTCCGTTGATTCCGACCGTACCATGAAGCCCTGGCAAGCTCAGTTTCCCTCGGGCAAATGCCCTACCCCTCAACAGATGGTAAGGCAGGCGCCATGTCCAACCATACCATACTATGATGTTTTTTAACAAGGAGGCATTGATCGAGCAGCAATAAAGGAGCATAGGAGGAAAAACCCTTCACCCTCCTCAGCGGCCAGATGACAAAGGCCACCCAGGTCAGGAGCAACCGCCAATATGATTGCTTTCATTACGTAGAAAATAGACACCCTTGGAATCCATTTTTATTCTCTCACATAAAGCCACAAAGCTCTATATCTCCATTGATTATTCTTCATTAATTCTTTGAGGTCTTGGTGTCTTTGTGTGATTATTTTTCATTATTAGGAGAAAATAGGTTTCAAATCCCCCCATCCCCCCTTTTCTAAAGGGGAGGTGAGGGGGAATTGCCGATGTTCATGGTTCGTGGGTGACGCACCGTCATGGGGAATTACTGTAATAACGGATGAGAGGGAAAGGGGGAAGAGATACGCTACCCTCATCACCCAAGTCTTATTCACTGCACGAGGGCATCCGCGACCAGGGAAGAAAGGAACTGGACATCCACGCCCATCTGATAATGGTTGTTGAGATCGCTGAGTTGCGTATGACAGTTTTCACAGGCAGTGGCGAGGATCTTCGCGCCAGTCTCTCTGACCTGATCAACCTTTACCGACGCCGATTTCATCCGAAAATCTAACCTTTCATCACCCAGGGCGACCAATCCTCCCCCTCCCCCACAGCACCAGTTGTAACGCGGGTCTGGAGACATCTCCCGAAAATCGTCGGTGAGGTGCTGCAAGACATAGCGAGCCTCCTCGATGACACCGCCATTTCTCGCTATCTGACACGGATCATGGTAGGTGATGGACTTCTTCTTAAACCGTGACTTGTCTATCGTGATTCTGCCTTCTTTAAGATATCGGGCATGAACTTCAGTGATTGCAGAAACCTCAAACGGTTGTTTTCCTGACAACTGCTTCATAACGCGGTATGCCGTTCCACACTCGCAGATGCAGACCTCTTTCACCTTGAGCCGTTTGGCTTCATTGATAATACGATTTAAAATCAATTGCGTCTTGGTAGGGTCCCCCACAAATGCGCCAAAGTTGACGGCCTCAAAAAAACTCAAGGTCCAGTTCTCCCCTGCCGCATTGAATACCGCTGCTGCCGGTATGATGGAATGGGCCCCGGCCAGTGCCACGTAGAGGAGATCCGCACCCTTGACATCGAGGGGAATGGCCGTCTCCCCTGCCTCCATCTTCCACTTCTTGACAACCTCTTCTTCAAGCTTCTTAATCCCCTTGAGAAATCCCTCCTTGAAGAGATCAAGGGATCTCCCCTTCTCAATGGAGGTATCGGCGAGCATCGTCAAAATTTCCGGTTCTGCATGGGCGCCGATGAGGAGCAGTTTGGCGATGGACATGAGCATCTGGGTGTCTATCCCAAAGGGACAATACACCATGCAGCGTCTGCAGCCCGTGCAGGAGTAGGCAGCTTCATACAGCTCTTCGAGGGCCATCTCGCTTAACTCCTTGGCCTCTCCTACCGATGGCCATAGCCTTCCCCGTCCTTTGAAATATTTCTTGTAGATCCTGCGGACGATCTCATGTCGATACGCGGCGATATACTTGACCTGCCCCATGGATGCATACGCATGACAGGCCTCGGTACAGACCCCGCACCTGGTGCACGCCTCCAGATAAAATCGCATGGCCTCATTCAACTTGCTCTGAAAGAGCCTGAGTAACGTATCCCGTGTCTTCTGGTCCATAATTATCCTCTTCTCAGCTTATTCATCGGCAATGATAGAAACGAATGCATGAGCTGGCTGAAGGGGAAGAAGATAAGAAACAGATTTGCAAAGAATACATGCAGGACCAGCATGAAGGAATGACCCGAAGCGGTCAGCTCGGACGGCAGGTTTGGCTTAAGAGAGAGGAGACTGGAGAGGTATCCCCGATAGCTTTCGACAGTTACGATATCGTATCCATACCACCTCCGTGCCCAATCCATCTGGCTTCCAAAGAAGACGGTGAGAAAGAGCAGGATGAGGAGATAGTAATCCTCGGGTATAGACAGGTCTTTGTACGGAGACACAAAGCGCCTCAAGAGAAAGTAGAGCAGGGAGATAGAAAGGATCAATCCGATAAACCCCCTTCCCAAAAAGACCTCATGGGGGATAATCTGAAAAACCCTGATCTCACCGATCAGCTCGAGATGTCCGATAATCAGGAGAAAAAGGGAAATGTGAAACAGCATGAGAAAGCCCCACAAGACCGGTTTGTGCCGCCTGACGGTGGGCAACAGAAAGGTGTCATACAGTGTCCACAGCCACCGAGGCCGTTGCTCAGGGAAGATTTGCAGCGTCGTGGGATGCCTTGATTCCCGAAAGAGCTTTACAAGCCTTATACCGG
>CAYQOD010000134.1:0-5688 GCA_964419065.1 uncultured Thermodesulfobacteriota bacterium
GATATCCCGTTCTTGTATCAGGACGAGAAAGGGGTGTTGATATCCCTACGATGGCTGAAGCATGCCAGGTGGTTATCGTCAGTGTTCCGATTAGTATTACCTGTGAGGTCATTGAGCACGTTGGACCACACATGAAAGAGGAAACCCTCTTGATGGATCTTACCTCCTTGAAAGCAGAACCGGTCAAATCCATGCTTCGATTTTCTCCATCAGAGGTCATTGGCCTACATCCCCTCTTTGGTCCAGCTGTTAATTCCATAACTGGACATAAGATTGCCATCTGTCCTGTGAGGACTAAAAAGTGGCTTGTCTGGCTGAAGGATCTCCTCATAAAGCATGGCGCCACTATTATAGAGACGACTCCCGAGAGGCATGATAAGCTGATGGCCTTTGTTCAGGCATTAAACCATTTAAACACGATAACTATGGGGATCATGGTAAAGGAATCAGGAGTTGATTTTATTGAGTTACAAAGGTTTGCAACGCCCATGCTTACCACGAAACTCGGGTTCATCGAGGAAGTATGCGTAAATAATCCGCGCCTCTATGCCGAAATCATTGCTCTGAACCCGAATATGGACAGGATCCTCGACCTCTACGAAAAAACGGTATCCTACTTGAAAGATATCATCAAGACGAAGGATACAGTGACGCTCATGGAGACCATTAAGGGAGGAGGCTTGCGAGAATCATGATGAGGGTTGGGTCGGCATTCTTTGTAATTTTCTATAGCGGCATCGCAACCCACGAACTATGAAAATCGTTCAGTAACAAATTTTTGATTGACAGGGTTTTCAAGCTCTGGTATAAGATTTTGAAATGCTCGAAAGACGTGGTGAGATGAAACAGAGAATTTTTATTGGAAGCAATTGGTGGTGGTGGAAGGACAGAAGGGAGGGGTTCGTCCACCGCTGAGTTTTTGACAGAGAGATAAAGGCCGTGGAGGACCCCCTCGGGGCTCCACGGCCTTTTATTTGTATCGGATCACCAAAAAGGCCGTGAATTATCACGGCCTTTTTACTTTGCACGAGAAAGGAACCGCACGTATGTACTATCCGGATTTTGATACGTTTAAACGGCTTGCGAGAACGGGGACCCTGATCCCCCTGTACCGGGAGATCTTGGCCGATACGGAGACCCCGGTCACGGCCCTCATGAAACTGCGCTTCAAACCGCACGTCTTTCTCTTGGAGAGCGTGGAAGGGGGCGAAAAGTGGGGGCGATACACCTTCCTGGGATCGGATGCACACCTGATCTTCACGGTCAGGGGAGAGGATGTCCTGATCCAGGAAGATGGGAGGGTTCGTCTCCACAAGCACCGAGGAGATCCGCTGGGATTGTTGAAGGGGCTCCTTCAACGCTACCGCCCTGTCCCCGTGAATGGACTCCCCAGGTTTTACGGTGGAGCAGTGGGATTTCTCGGCTATGACATGGTCCGCTATTTTGAGAAACTTCCTTCAATGCCTCATGACGATCTCGAGATCGCAGATGCGACCTTCCTCATAACCGACACCCTGATGATCTTTGACAATGTGAGACATACCATCAAGGTGGTGGCCTGTGCCGTCACCGACGGTCGAGATGACCTTCGGGCGGTCTACGAAGAGGCAACCGCAAAGATCGATGACCTGATCGCGACGTTGAAGACCCCTGTTGAGCAGAGGGAGCTTCCCAGACACACAGAGGGCAACACCCCACCTCAATCCAACATGAAGCCGGAAGTCTTCAAGGCCATGGTGAACAGGGCCAAGGAGTACATCGTCGCCGGCGATATTATCCAGGTCGTCCTCTCCCAGCGATTTCACCGGGCGAATCACACAGACCCGGTCGATCTCTACCGTGCGCTGCGCTACATCAATCCTTCCCCCTACCTCTTTTTCCTCAAGTTCGAAGACCTCATGCTCATCGGCTCATCCCCGGAGGTCATGGTTCGCCTCGAAGAGGGGGTCGTCGAACTCAGACCCATTGCCGGGACGAGGAGAAGGGGAAGGAGTGAAAAAGAGGACAGAATACTTGCCGATGAACTCCTCCAGGACCCCAAAGAGCGGGCGGAGCACGTTATGCTCGTCGATCTGGGGAGAAATGACCTGGGGAGGATTGCCAGCATCGGCAGCGTCCAGGTCAATCAGTTCATGGTGGTGGAGCGGTATTCCCACGTCATGCATCTCGTCTCCCATATCCAGGCACAGTTATCACGGGGCAAAGATGCGTTCGATGTCCTCAAGGCCACCTTCCCGGCAGGGACCCTCACCGGAGCACCGAAGATCAGGGCGATGGAGATCATCGATGAGATGGAGACCTCCCGACGGGGCCCCTACGGGGGGGCAGTCGGGTATATCAGCTACACGGGGAATATGGATTTCTGCATCACTATCCGGACGATGATGATACGAGATGGAATAATTTACGTCCAGGCGGGCGCAGGGATTGTGGCTGATTCCGATCCTGAGGCGGAGTATCAGGAGACCCTCAATAAGGCGATGGGGATGATGGAGGCCATCCGGATGGCCGAATCAGGGCACGAACTGACTAAAAACGGTAACAATTCAGCAATGGAGGGAGAGATATGATCCTGATGATCGACAACTACGATTCCTTTACGTACAACCTTGTCCAATATCTCGGTCAGCTCGGCCAGGACGTGATGGTCCGCCGGAATGACGAGGTTTCCCTTGATGAGATCCAGCAGCTCAGACCGGATGCCATCTTCCTGTCACCGGGCCCCTGCACGCCCAGAGAGGCAGGGATCACCGTCGACGTGATCAGACGATTTTGTGCAACCATCCCCGTCATGGGGGTCTGCCTGGGGCACCAGGCCATCGGTTATGCCTTTGGCGCCGAGGTAGTCAGGGCCGAGAAGATCATGCACGGGAAGACCTCCACGATCATCAACGATGGGCGGACGATCTTCAGGGGTCTCTCCAATCCCTTCGTCGCAGGACGTTACCACTCCCTGGTCTTGAGGCGAGATTCCCTTCCAGCCTGCTTAGAGATCAGCGCCGAGACGGCGGAAGGAGAGATCATGGGTATCAGGCATAGGGACTACCCGGTGGAGGGCGTGCAGTTTCACCCCGAATCGGTCCTCACCCCGAACGGAAAGAGGATCCTGAGGAACTTTTTGGCAATAATGAATGGAGGCGATCAAATCAGTATAGGTCAGGAGAAAGGAGCGTGAGCCATGATCAAGGAGGCAATTAAAAAAGTCGTCATGAATGAAGACCTCCAGGAGTCAGAGATGATGGAGGTCATGGATGAAGTGATGGAGGGCACGGCAACGCCGGCCCAGATCGCTGCCTTCATCACCGCCCTGAGGATGAAGGGTGAGACGGTCGAAGAGGTCACCGGAGCAGCCCGCATCATGAGGCAGAAGGCAACCAAGATCGACGCCCGCTCATCGATCATCGTGGACACCTGCGGGACCGGGGGGGACGGGAGGAACTCCTTCAATATCTCCACGACGACGGCCTTTGTGGTGGCGGCAGCAGGTGTCACTGTGGCGAAACACGGCAACCGCGCCGTCTCCAGCGGTTGCGGGAGCGCCGATCTCCTCGAGGCCCTCGCGGTGAACATCGATGCCGGCCCTGAGATTGTCGAGGAGTGTGTCCAAGAGATCGGCATCGGGTTCCTCTTCGCCCCCCGGCTCCACGGGGCCATGAAGTACGCCATCGGCCCGCGAAGGGAGATCGGCGTCAGGACGATCTTTAATATGCTGGGGCCCCTGACCAATCCCGCCGGTGCTACGTCTCAGTTGCTCGGCGTCTACGATCCCAGGCTCACCGAGATGTTTGCCCGGGTCCTGAAAAACCTGGGAACCAAGAGGGCCTTCGTGGTGCATGGCTCCGACGGTCTCGATGAGGCCACGGTGACCGGGGAAACCCGGGTCTCAGAGCTGAAGGACGGCCTCATCACCACCTACAATATCAACCCCATCGACCTGTTCGGCGAGACGTATCGGGGTGAGGAGCTCATGGGCGGGGACGCCTCGACCAATGCACAGATCACCATTGATGTGTTAACGGGTAAGGATGGTGCCCGTCGGAAGATCGTCCTCCTCAATGCCGCCTTGGCCATCGTGGCAGGGGAAAAGGCCGGGGATATCCGGGAGGGCGTCGCCATCGCCGAAGAGTGCATCGATAACGGGGCGGCCATCAAAAAGTTGCAGACCCTCATCGAGTTGAGCAACAGTTGAGGGGAGGTGATGATCCTCGATCGGATCGTAGCGTCGAAGAGAAGAGAGGTCGCCTCCCTGAGGGAGATGAGGCCCCTTTCCCTGCTGGAAGAGGCACTGCATGATCTACCGCCGCCCCGCGATTTCAGGGGGGCCATCAGCCGCGGGCCCTGTTCCATCATCGCCGAGGTGAAGAGGCGCTCCCCATCCAGGGGGAGGATCAGGGAGGGGTTCGATCCCCTCGCGATCGCGGCGCTGTACCAGGAAAATGGAGCGGCGGCCATCTCGGTCCTCACCGACGAGGAATTCTTCGAGGGCAAAGGGGAGTACCTCGCGGGGATCAGGGAGATCGTCGATCTCCCCCTCCTGAGGAAGGACTTTGTCATCGACCCCTATCAGGTCTATGAAACCAGGGTCCTCGGGGGGGATGCCGTCCTGCTCATCGCATCCCTCCTGGAGGAGGGATTGTTGCGGGGGTATATCGGTCTTGCGGCAGAACTCGGACTCTCTGCCCTCGTAGAGATCCACACCCAAGAGGAACTGGGTATTGCCCTTGCCGCCGGGGCCGAGATCATCGGGATCAACAACAGGGACCTGAGGACCTTTACGACGGATCTGGGAACGACGCTGGAGCTGGCCCCCTTGGTCCCCGGGGATAAGGTCACCGTAAGCGAGAGCGGCATCAATATCCGAGAGGACATCGAGAGGTTAATGGGGGCGGGAGTTCGCTCCTTCTTGGTCGGTGAGGCACTGATGCGGGCTGAGGATATCGGAGAGAAACTCAGAGAACTTTTAGGCGCGGTGGGGTAGATCCGTGACGGAGATCAAGATCTGCGGGATCACCAATCTTGAGGACGCCTCCATTGCGGCCGCGTGCGGGGTCAATGCCCTCGGTTTTATCTTCTATGAGAAGAGCCCCCGGCACGTAACGCCTGAAAAAGCGAGGGAGATCATCAAAAGGCTCCCTGATGAGATCACGAAGGTGGGTGTCTTCGTGAACCATGATGCCCAGCAGGTCCAGAGGACGGTCGAATTCTGCGGTCTCGACCTAGTCCAGCTCCACGGCGACGAGTCACCCGAATACTGCCTGCAATTTCCGTCGTTCCGCCTGATCAAGGGTATTGCCCCCCGGGGGAAGGATGATCTGCGCAGGATGAGATCCTACCAGGTCAGGGCCATCCTGGTGGATGCGTACGATCCCCTGCGCCGCGGGGGCACGGGGAGGAGATCTGATTGGGGGCTCGCCCTGAAGGTCAAAGAGACGCACCCCCTCATCCTCGCTGGGGGGTTATCAATAGATACTATTCAAGAGGCCATCGATACTGTCGCGCCTGATGCCGTGGATGTCAACAGCGGCGTCGAGAGCGCCCCGGGGAAAAAGGACCATCACAAGGTCAAGGCGATTATCGATCTCATTCGACAGTTAGGTGGGGAAGGAAAAAAGATATTTGGCAGGTGATTTACCTATATGATTATAAAGAATTCTCTTAAAGCTAACCTGTTGATATTATAGTATTTTT
>CAYQOD010000135.1:0-5631 GCA_964419065.1 uncultured Thermodesulfobacteriota bacterium
TGTGCTCTTCCGATCTTACCTGGCCTCGGTCTCGAGGATCTTCTTGCCTGTCTCATCAACTCGTTCCTGTTTGATGGATATCCGTGACCGGAGATCGGGGTCCTTGCTCTCGATGATAACCTTACGGGCGTGGCCGGTCACTTCATCCATCTGCTCTTGCATGGTGATCCCTTCGGTGATATCGCCGAACTTCACCCACCCAGGGACCTCCGTGATAATGGGGATGGTATAGGGGTCCCACTCCGCTATCATTTCCCCCTCCTTCACCTTCTGCCCTTCTTCCACCATCAGCTTTGCCCCGTACACCAGGGGATACCGCTTCCGTTCCCTCCCTTCTTCATCTAAGAGGGCGATCTCGCCCTTGCGGCTCATCACCACCAGCATACCTTCTCTGTTGCGCACGGTCCGGAGATCGATGAACTTGATCACCCCATCCATCTTGGTCTCGAGGGTGGTCTCCTCCACGCGCCTGCTCGCCGTCCCCCCGATGTGAAATGTTCTCATGGTGAGTTGGGTTCCTGGCTCCCCAATGGACTGTGCAGCGATGACCCCCACTGCCTCCCCGATATCGACGATGCGCCCCCGTGCGAGATCTCTTCCATAACAGAGGGCACAGACACCATGTTTGGACTCGCAGGTGAGCACCGAGCGAATCTTCACGCGATCCAGCCCCGCATCGGCGACCTGCTGTACGGCCTCCTCATCTATCTCTTCGTTGGCCCTGACGATGATCTTGTCGGTAAAGGGATCCTTGATGTCCTCGAGGGCCACTCGTCCCAAGATCCTCTCTACTATGGGTTCGATGATCTCCCCGCCCTCGACCAAGGAGGAGACGTATATCCCGTCCATGGTGCCGCAATCGTATTCGGTGACGATCACGTCCTGGGCCACGTCCACCAACCTCCTGGTGAGATAGCCGGAGTTGGCCGTCTTGAGGGCGGTGTCCGCCAACCCCTTTCGCGCCCCATGGGTGGAGACAAAGTACTGCAACACCGTGAGTCCTTCCCTGAAGTTGGCGGTGATGGGGGTCTCTATGATCTCTCCTGATGGCTTGGCCATCAGACCACGCATCCCGGCCAATTGGCGTATCTGCTGGGCAGTCCCTCTGGCACCCGAATCGGCCATCATAAAGATGGGGTTAAAGCTGGGTACTTCCTTCTCTTCTCCAGGGGGATCCTTTATCCGTTCCGTCCCCAACTCCTTCATCATCTCATCGGCGATCTCTTCGGTGAGTTGGGCCCAGATGTCGATCACCTTGTTATACCGCTCTCCATCGGTGATCAGACCATCCACGTATTGTTGTCTGACCTTTTCCACTTCCTTATTGGCTTGCTCCAGGAGTTCAGCCTTGCGAGAGGGGATGTGGATATCATTGATGGATGTTGACATGCCTGACATGGTGACGTAGGCGAAACCTAAATCCTTCAACTTGTCCGCCAAGATAACCGTCTTCTTGTTCCCCGACACCCGATAGGTATAGTCTATGAGATTGGCCACCGCCTTCTTGTTTATCACCCTGTTGATCAGTTCAAAGGGTACCTCTTCGGGGACGACCTCCCTGAGGAGAATTCTGCCCACGGTGGTCTCCACCAATCGGCCATCCATCCTCACCGTGATGCGGGCGTGCAGATCCACCTCCTGGGCATCATAGACGATCCTCACCTCATCAGGGTTGGCGAAAACCTTTCCCGCCCCTTTAGCGTCCTCCTTTTCCCTCGTCATGTAGTAGAGGCCTAAGACGATGTCCTGAGTGGGGACGATGATCGGCTTTCCATGAGCAGGGGAGAGGATGTTATTGGTGGACATCATCAGCACCCTGGTCTCGGTTTGGGCCTCCACGGAGAGGGGAACGTGGACGGCCATCTGATCCCCGTCGAAGTCGGCGTTGAAGGCGAGACAGACGAGGGGGTGGAGCTGAATGGCCTTTCCCTCTATCAGGAGGGGCTCAAAGCCCTGAATGCCGAGCCGGTGCAGGGTAGGGGCCCTGTTCAGCAGAATGGGATGTTCCCGGATCACCTCCTCCAGGATATCCCATACCTCGGGCCGCTCCTTCTCGACCATCTTCTTGGCGCTCTTGATAGTGGTCACATACCCCCGCTCCTCGAGCTTGCTGTAGATGAAGGGCTTGAAGAGCTCCAAGGCCATCTTCTTGGGAAGGCCGCACTGATGCAGTCGCAACTCTGGTCCGATGACAATGACCGATCTCCCTGAATAATCCACCCGTTTGCCCAAGAGATTTTGGCGGAACCTCCCCTGTTTTCCCCTGAGCATATCGCTCAGGGATCTCAGGGGTTTTTTGTTGGCCCCGGTGATTACTCTCCCCCGCTTGCCGTTGTCGAAGAGGGCGTCAACTGCCTCCTGTAACATCCTCTTCTCGTTACGGATGATGATATCCGGAGCATTTAGTTCCAGGAGTCTCTTCAGGCGATTGTTCCTGTTGATCACCCTCCGATACAGGTCATTGAGGTCAGAGGTGGCGAACCTCCCGCCGTCTAGGGGAATCAGGGGCCTCAGGTCAGGGGGTATGACAGGGATGACGTCGAGAATCATCCACTCTGGCTTATTTCCAGAATCCCGAAAGGCCTCGATGATCCTCAAACGTTTGGCTACCTTTTTGCTTTTGGCCTCCGATTGGGTCTCCTTCATCTCAAAACGGAGGCGCTCAGCCAGTTCCCCTACATCCACCTCTTGAAGGAGTTGCTTAATGGCCTCTGCCCCCCCCCCCGCCTCGATGGCATCCTCCCCATATTTATCCTTGATCTCTCGGTATCTCTCCTCGCTGATCAGCTCTCCTTTCTTGAAGGGGGTTTCCTTGGGATCAATGATCACATAGGACTCGAAGTAGAGGATCCGTTCCAACTCCTTCAAGGTCATATCAAGGAAGAGCCCGATCTTGCTCGGGATGCTCTTCAAGAACCAGATATGGGCCACTGGTGCAGCCAACTCGATATGTCCCATCCTCTCCCTGCGGACTTTGGTCTGAATTACCTCCACCCCACACTTCTCACAGACAATACCCCTATGTTTCATCCGCTTGTACTTGCCGCAGTTGCACTCGTAGTCTTTCACCGGCCCGAATATCCTGGCACAAAACAGACCATCCCGCTCAGGCTTGAACGTTCGGTAGTTTATGGTCTCCGGTTTCTTCACCTCCCCATGGGACCAGCTCCTGACCTGCTCAGGGGATGACAGAGAGATCCGTATGGCATTGAAGCGAGAGGGATCTTTCGGTTTCTCAAAGAATGAGAGTAAATATTCTTCCAAGGCAGAACCTCCTTTAGGTTTCCTCTTTGGTTTCCTGTTCTTCCTCTAATGGTTCCACATTGAGGCAGAGCCCCTGAAGTTCTTTGACGAGGACATTGAAGGATTCCGGTATGCCGGGTTCCAGAACATCTTTCCCCTTTACGATGGCCTCGTACGCCCTTGTCCTACCGGCTTGATCGTCCGATTTTACCGTCAAAAATTCCTGCAGGGCATAAGCGGCCCCGTAGGCCTCCAAGGCCCAAACCTCCATCTCTCCCAGTCGCTGACCTCCGAACTGTGCCTTGCCTCCCAGGGGCTGTTGTGTTACCAGTGAGTAGGGTCCGATGGAGCGGGCGTGGATTTTGTCGTCCACCAGGTGGTGGAGTTTAAGCATGTACATATATCCCACCGTAACCTTCTGATCGAAGGACTCCCCCGTGCGGCCGTCATAGAGGGTGGCTTGGCCTATAGCAGGGAGACCGGCCTTATCCAGGGCATTCCTGATCTCTTCCTCCGATGCCCCGTCAAAGACCGGAACTGACATATAGATTCCTCCCTTCAATCGTTGTGCAAACCTCATCAGCTCTTGTTCATCGGCCTCATCGATGGCCTTCCGCATCTCTGGCTGATCGTAGATCTCTTTCAGGAATCTTTTGAGTTCGTTTATCTCCTTGCCATCGTGCAGGTATTCTTCAATTTTCTTCCCCAATCCCTTGGCCGCCCAACCGAGGTGGGTCTCGAGAATCTGGCCCAAGTTCATCCGGGAAGGTACTCCCAGAGGATTGAGGATCATATCCACAGGGGTTCCATCATCGAGATAGGGCATATCCTCTTCCGGCAGGATCCTTGATACGATTCCCTTATTCCCGTGACGCCCAGAGACCTTGTCTCCCACCGAGAGCCTCCTCTTCATGGAGATATAGACCTTTACCTCCTTGCTCACACCGGGAGGAAGCTCATCTCCCATCTCCAACTTCTTTAACTGTTCCTCCGCCCGTTCCATGATAGCCTCGATCTCCCTGGTGCCACTCGTTATGAGATGATTTACCTCTGTCATGATCCGCTCATCGTCGATGGAGATCTCCCCCAGCTTTTCCCACGGTATCGTCTGAAGGGCTTCTTCGGTCAGCTCACCACCTTTTTTTATCCATATTTTCCCCTTGAGAGGATCCTTCAGTTGCGCCGTGGCCTTCTTTCCTTTCAGGAGTTTCTGGATGTGTTCTCTGATGTAAGTCTGGATGATGGCGATTTCGGCATCCCGGTCACCAATGATCTTGCTCGTCTCTTCCTCCTCAATTTCATGGGTCCTCTTGTCCTTCTCTGCTCCCCTCCTCGTGAAGACCTTGGAATCAATCACCACCCCATCGATCCCATGGGGGACCCGCAGGGAGGTGTCCTTGACGTCGCTTGCCTTCTCGCCGAAGATGGCGCGTAGCAGCTTCTCCTCGGGGGAAAGTTGAGTCTCCCCTTTGGGGGTAATCTTGCCCACGAGGATATCACCCGGCTTCACCTCGGCCCCGATGCGGATGATTCCACTCTCGTCGAGGTCTTTCAACATGTCCTCCCCTACATTGGGGATATCCCGGGTGATCTCTTCCTTGCCGAGCTTCGTATCTCGGGCCACACACTCCAACTCCTCGATATGGATGGAGGTGTATATATCTTCCCTTAAGATCTTTTCGCTGATGAGTATGGAGTCTTCAAAGTTGTAGCCACCCCAGGACATAAAGGCAACCAAGACATTCCGTCCCAGGGCTAGTTCACCCATGTTGGTGGAAGGGCCATCTGCGATGACCTCACCTTTTGCTATCCGGTCCCCTTTGGCAACAATCGGCTTCTGATTGATGCAGGTCCCTTGATTAGAGCGTTGATATTTGGTGAGGTTATAGATGTCTACCCCCACACCATCTCCATTTTCCTCGGCCTTGACCACGATGCGGGAGGCGTCCACGCTCTCTACCATGCCATCTCTCTTAGCTGCCACCGTCACCCCTGAATCCCTAGCCACTATCCTTTCCATCCCGGTGCCGATCAGGGGGGCCTCAGTACGCAACAGGGAGACCGCCTGTCTCTGCATATTAGAACCCATGAGGGCCCGGTTGGCGTCATCGTTCTCCAGAAAGGGTATAAGTGAGCTGGCCACGCTCACCAGTTGCCTGGGGGAGACATCCATGTAGTCTACCTCCTCTGGTCTTACCATGATGAACTCCCCGGCCTTCCTAGCAGAGATCAGATTAGCGGTGAATCTTCCTTTCTCATCGATGGGGGCGTTGGCCTGAGCAATGGTGTATCGCTCCTCATCCAAAGCGAAGAGGTATTCGATCTGGTCGGTGACCCGTCCGCCTTCTACCTTGCGGTAGGGGGTCTCGATGAAGCCGTACTCGTTTA
>CAYQOD010000136.1:0-5607 GCA_964419065.1 uncultured Thermodesulfobacteriota bacterium
TCATCTTCCCCTGCGCAGCCTCATCAGCGGCCCTGTTGTAGTCGATCAATATGAAGCTGCCATTATCCTTCTGCCAGGTATAGGTAGGGATCGGGATACTTTTGTACTGCGCCTGGGCCCTCTCTTCACTCTCCTGCAACTTCTCTTCTGCCCGTTTACGTTCGGTGATATCGGCCATGATATGAACCGCACCGATAAGGTTACCTCCTTCATCTAATAACGGATCAACGGAGATGCTGAACCACAGGTCACCCATCGGTACCATTACGATTTCACTGCGGCGACTCTTTCTCATACACTCGAAGGGACATCCTTCAAAGGGTTTCGATGCACCGTGCACAAGTTCGCAACAGTTGCGGCCGATGATGTGATTGAACGGCTTTTGCAAGAGATTCGTCATGGCCTTATTGCATCGGATGATCCGCTTTTCGAGGTCAAGCAGACAGACAACATCGCTAATAGCGTCGAACGTCGTACGCCATTCCTGAGCAGCATTGAGCAGCACCTCCTCCATCCGCTTGTGCTCAGTGATATCCTGCCCGATCCCTAAGATCCCTATCATCTGGCCGCCCTCACCGAACCGGGGGGTCACATTCAAATTGATCCAGCGCGTGCGTCCATCCTTCGTTATCTCCCGAACCTCGCACCGTGTCCCTTGCCCCGTATTCATCATAAATAACCTGACCTCTTCTATCTTTTTCTTTGTCTCCTCGTCATCTTCCGGGTATAGGATATCCGCTTTCTGGCGACCGATAACCTCCTCAGCCGTGTATCCGAAGATGTTTTCAGCGCCTCTATTCCAATAGCGGATGGTGCCATTCAGATCGGTGTACATGATGGAGATGGCGGAGGAGCTCTCCAGAATATTTTGCAAAAATGTATTCGTCTCCCGCAGCTCTCCCTCCACCCACTTGCGCTCAATGGCATAGCGTATGGCATGAGCTAACAGCCTGCCATCCACCTGCTCCTTGACCAGATAGTCCTGCGCACCTCGCTGAACTGATTCTGTCGCCAGCTCATCATTGTCGGTCGCCGTCAACACGATGATCGGCACGCTCGGTGTCTGCTCGTACACCCTGTTGAACGTATCGATCCCCTGACTGTCCGGCAACCTGAGATCCAACAGGACTAAATCGATCCCTCCCGCGGCGAGGCCCTCCAACCCCTGGGAGAGTCGTCTGGCACAGACTACATCAAATCGAGCGCCCGTTACCTTGTCCAGCATTATCCGCACTACCTCGGCGTATTCAGGGCTGTCCTCTATCAGCAGGACCCGTATGGTTTTAGATGACGGATTTTTTATCATTCGATTATTGACAATATGTGTTTACCCTCAAAATTCTTGCAACCGACCTCTCCTTCAGGGGCTTCAGCCTTTGGAACCTCTGTCGCCCGTTAGGTCGTCCCGTGAGGAGACTGGGACCTCCCCAGAGACCATAATGGTGAAATCCTTGTCATAGAAGGTCTGACTGAGGGAATGGTTTCTCAGAGAGACGGGGGGAGACGTGCCTGGGAGTGTGAGAGAACTCCCCCTCAATACTACGTTCACGGAAGGAAAAACGGTTCTTTTCATCGTTCAATGATGACGATATCCGTCATGGCCGGTTAGTGTGTTGCGATCTCTGTTCATCCTCATGATCTTCTGGCAGGGTATACCAGATACAGGTCAGAGGTAGCTCTAAACTGATCAGACTATCACCCAACCCTCCTTTCGTTTCAAACAGAGCTTATATTTTTATTATATTATAGTACAAAACGATTAAGACCGCTACCCCCTGGTCTCCATGTGGGGGGCACAATCCGGCTCGTTCGGTTTCTCACCAGGGGGCCCCAACTCAGGGTGAACTCCCCATATCGATCATTCACCCGGTCCATGGCCAGGGCCACCTCTATCCTTTTCCGCACATCTTCAAAGAGGGGGACCTGAATGGCCCCTCTTACCAGCTTCACCAGGCCTACCCCCACCAACCTCACGGCGTCCCTGAGCCGTATGCCATCCAGTATCTTCATGGCTACCTCATAGATCTGCGGACCGGTATTGATATATCGACTCAGGGTCATCCTCCTGGAGGAGGTGTGAAAATCGCTGTAGCGCAGGGTTAAGACCACCGTTCTGCCCGCATACCCCCCGCCCCGAAGTCTCCTACCCACCATCTCTGCCAGGAGCAGGATATACCAGGCGATCTCCTCCCTGCTGTGCACGTCCTCATCCAGGGTCATGCTGTGCCCCATGGATTGGGCATCGGACTCGGTGCCGAAACGCACTACTGGTGAGTCGTCCACGCCCCTAGCCATTCGGTGCAGCATCCTGCCAATGAGACCAAATCTCCTCTCCAGGATGCTGATCGGGACCCTTCCGAGCTGCCCGCAGGTCGCAATCCCCATCTCATTGAGGTATGTCGCCAGTCTGGGCCCGATTCCACACATTTCCTGTACCGGAAGACCCTCCAGGAGGGAGGGGATCTCATCTTCATCGATGACCATCAACCCATCGGGCTTTTGCATGTCGCTGGCCAGCTTGGCCAGCAGCTTGTTGGTGGCGATCCCAATAGAGCAGGTGAGTCCCAACTCTTCCCTCATCCTCTTTTTTATCATCCCCGCGATCTTCTCCGCTCCCCTGAAGAGCACGAGGGAGCCGGTGACATCCAGAAAGGCCTCGTCGATGGAAGAGACCTCCACCATGGGGGTGAACTCCTGTAAGATCATGAGGACTCTGGAGGAGGCATCGATGTACTTGGGGGTATCGGCCATCACGCACAGGAGACCGGGACACCTCCTCTTCGCCTCAAACAGGGGCATCCCAGACCGTATCCCGTAGGACCTGGCCTCATAGGAGGCAGTGGCCACCACGGTCCTCTTGCCGGCCCCGCAGACGACCAGGGGTCTACCCAGTAGGGCGGGGTTTGCCCGCTGTTCCACCGAGGCGAAGAAGGCGTCCATGTCCACGTGCATGATCACCCTTTTTACGGTGCCCCGAGACACCTTCACCCCTCCGTGTAGACCCCACAGATGGTCCACTCCATCCGCACGCTGTGGTAGCAGAGTAGATAGGTATTGGCCTCGTCACTGACGGAAAAAAAGACCAGCATCTCCCTGCCGATCTTGTCCTGCCAGACATGGTTAACGCTATCCACCCGGTATCGTCGCCCGTTCCAGACAAACCAGACAGGCCTTATGCGCCCTCGTTCACCGTAAACGACCCCTACCTGTATCCACTCACTGATGGTGTAGTGCATCTCTTCATGTCCCCTGAGGTGATCCGGGCATGGGGGATGAGAAAGATCTGGGTCCAAGAAACCTGAGGACGGCGACTACCTTCCCGACGATCCGCAACTGGACACCCTCACGGATCAGGAAGGGCTTCATGCCGGGATGGGCAGGGACGAGTTCTATCCCCTCTACCCCCCGGCGAAATCGTTTCACCGTTGTCTCCCCCTCCACCATCGCCACCACAATATCCCCATCCTGAGCAACAGGCTGGGGCCTCACCAGGACAAGGTCACCATGCTGGATGTGGTCCCCGATCATGCTCTCCCCCTGCACCATGAGCAGAAAGGAGCCGTTAGGTACCATGGAACGATCCAGGGCGACATACCCCTCAATGTTCTCCTCAGAGAGGATGGGGGTCCCGGCCACCACCCGTCCTACCACGGGTACCTGGACGGACTGCACCCCTCCCGATAGCACTATCCCCCGTGATCGTCCAGGGACCTTCGTGATGTAGCCCTTCCTCTCCAAGGCATTCAGGAGCTTCTGCACCCCTGCGGTGCTCTTTCTGCCCACGAGGGAGGCCAACTCCCGCACCGTAGGGGGATATCCCCTCTCACGAATGAACCTCTGGAGGTGAACAAGGATCTTCTGCTGTCTCTTGGTCAATCTTTCCATCGCCTAAAAGGTGAACAAATGTTCACCTTTTTGTACCATCTCGGGTATAATAAGTCAAGGACCTATTCCACTAACTTTATGTTGCCTTCACGCGGGAGTTATACTAAAACGTAAGTATCAGACGATGAGGAAGAGGCGGAATGGAAGCACTTGGAGATGCCGGAACGATTGACGCAGTCCACCAGAAGGTTCGGTAAAAGGTATTAGGATGACCATCCAGATCACCGTCCCCTATGAGATACTCCGAGAACGGCACGATGAGATTATCCGTTGGAGGATACGCCCGGAGATATATCTCAATTCGTGGGTGATGGATACGTGTCGGGACGATGATATGCAGCACCTGTGCAAGACCTTGAGGGAGGCCGGTATCTCCTATACCCTTCACGCCCCGTACATGGACCTGGCCCCTGGTGGGGTGGACAGCAAGATCAGGAAGGTCACCCGAGAGAGATTTGAGCATGTCCTTCATCTGACGTCCTTGGTCAAACCGCAGGTGGTGGTCTTCCATACTGGATACGATAGACGGCGGTACGGGGAGTTACAAGACCTCTGGTTTCAGGGGAGCCTGGAGATGTGGAGGCCCCTGGTGAATGAGGCGGAAAAGCTGGGGGTAACGCTGGCGCTGGAGAACGTCTTTGAGGAGGAGCCGGAGACCATAGAAAGGCTCCTAGATGCGATCAACTCCCCTCACTGCGGCTTCTGTTTCGATACAGGCCACTGGCTCGTCTACGGCAGGCAGGGATGGAAACAATGGATAACAGGACTGAGCAAGAGGATCGTTGAGGTCCATATCCACGACAATAATGGAAGAGAGGATCAACACCTCCCCCCAGGAGATGGGGGGTTCGACTTCCCAGGATTTTTCCGTTTCATGTGGGAGCAGGGGCTTTCCCCCATCTACACCCTAGAGATCCACCGTGAGGAGGAGCTGTTGAGGGGTATCGAAACGGTTCGGAGATACCTCGAAGGTCAGGGAAAGGGATAGGTTGCGGATGGAGCTTATCAAGGACAACCGTTGCTTTGTATAAAGACCACCGCCTATCTGGAGGATGGGTCTCTGGCAGCAGAGGGAAGGGGTACGATGGTGATCATCAACCGCAAGAGAAATGGGCCCTCTCCTGAAGCCATCGCTCCAGGGAACGATACGGCGGTTCCTTCGTCTTCTTCAAGCCTTTGAGAAGCTCGACAAAACCCCTCAGATCGCTCCCTAATACTTCATATACCTGCTGCAGAAGGTTATCAGGAGGGGAAAGATAGTGCCTATAGAAGACGATTGAGGCGTTATTCAATTGTTCTTCGCCGAGATGCATGAAATACCCTGTTTTCAATTTCGACCTGAGCATTGTAAACCCCTGGCGCCCGTGGGCAAATATCTCCTCCCGTCTCCGCATCGTCTCCTCCCACGGTAAATCCTGACTGTAGAGCACTTCTAACTCACCATAGAGTCCCTGAAAGACCCCTGCAATCCGTTCCTCATCACCGGCGAGATCAATGGCGAGTCGATAGTAGGGAGACGACCGCCCGAATCGTTCCTCGATAAACGTCAGGGTACCCTCTTCCCCAATAAAAGAGGCGATCTGTTCGTTGAAATCCGTCTCGCCCTTGAAAAAGATGGTGTTATGAACGAGCTCATGGATAGTGATATTGATGAGGATCACCGGGTGTTGATCCACGGAATAGATGGGATCATGCAACCAACCCAGGGTACTAAAGGCCGCA
>CAYQOD010000137.1:0-5599 GCA_964419065.1 uncultured Thermodesulfobacteriota bacterium
GAATTATTTAAGTATGCCTAGCTCTATTTGTCCCCCGGCAGTACAACTAGTCAATCAAAGACCTGACCCCTTCTCGCCAAGACATGGCCATCTCAGAAATAAACAAGCGGGTCGTATGGGGTCGCGGCTTGGCATGGGACAATCCAGCCTAACCAGGGCATGCATCGGATACGATAACCCGCGCCTCTAATTTCATTCGTCAGGTTCAAATAGACTTACACACACCAAAATGATATAATAAATTTATGATTGCCGATACCGACAAAAAAATAATTGAAAAACTGGCCCGGAAGTATCACGCGAAGCGTGTGGTGCTATTTGGGTCCAGTCTATCCCCTACCAAGGAATGCCGGGATATTGATATCGCCGTTGAAGGCATTGAGGAAAAGGATTTCTACACCTTCTATGGCGAACTACTGTGCGCTTTATCAAAGCCCGTTGACATCATTGACCTATCTAAAAAGACCCGTTTTATCGAACTGGTTCTACGGGAGGGTATACCTCTCTATGCCTGATTACCGTCTTCGTATTGAGGCGGAGTATGAAGCTATAGAAAACACGCTCTCTGCCCTCCCTGATCGTCCTCTTGTAACACTCTCGCAGCTTGAGATTGCGGGTGTTGCCGCATTGCTACACAATTCCTACAACGGCATCGAAAATATCATCAAGCAGGTTTTTCAGAAAAAAACGTTCCCCATCCCTCAAGGAGAATTATGGCACAGAGATCTCTTGCTTGCGGCAGCTGAAAAGAACATCATATCTGACCTACTGCTGAATGACCTGAAGCGTTATCTTGCATTCCGCCACTATTTCAGCCATTCGTATGCCCTGGAGCTCTTTCCAGAACGTATGGAACCACTTGCCAAAGGGGCGGTTGGTCTATTCAATGAGTTCAAGCAACAAATTGATAAGGCAATAGGCTAGCAAACAGTTCCGCCGCTCATTTCGCTTGTGCTGTGAAGATGTGAAAAAATGACGAATGAATACCGAGATGCATCCGGTCGATTCTCTGTTTGGTCAAAAGATCGAGAAAGAATCGGCACCGTCTTGCAATAGGCGCTCAGTAATGAAGGATACAACTGAAGTTCTTGGATAGCGAGCCAACGTACTGATAAGCCCATCGTTACATGAATGGATCCCTTCTGAAACCATTCGCTCTTACCCGGCATGATACAAAGGAGATAGAAAGAGGTATCCACGATCATCGACTGACCAGGCGGGAGTTTATGACGTGGTGCGGGACCGGGCTCTGTGCCCTCTCCGGCGCGCATCTCCTCGGTCTCCCGAGATCCGCGCAGGCCCAGATGGCTACCAAGGGCCTCATCAAGACGCGGCTCTCCCCCTACTTCACCTCTCTGGAGGGAGGGGTGATCCGCTGTGAGCTCTGCCCCCGGCAATGCCGCCTCCCTTTTGGCAAGCGGGGCTACTGCAGGGTGCGGGAGAACCGGGATGGCAAACTTTACAGCCTGGTCTACGGGAATCCCTGCGCCATCCATGTCGATCCGCTCGAGAGGAACCCCTTCTTCCATGTCCTCCCTGGTACCAGATCCCTTACGGTCGCAACAGCCGGGTGCAATTTCGACTGTAAGTTCTGCCAGACCTGGGAGATCTCCCAAGCTTCCCCGGAGGACGTGTTCAGCTACGACATGCCGCCGGATCTGGTGGTGAAGAAGGCTCAAGAGACCGGGGTTCGATCCGTCGCTTACACCTACGTGGAGCCGGTGATCTTCTATGAATACATGGCGGAGATTGCGTCATGTGCCAAAGGGGCGGGTCTTCTGAGCCTCATCCACTCCAACGGCTATATCAACCCAGGGCCCCTCAGAGACCTGTGCAGGGTGTTGGACGCGGCCAATATCGACCTGAAGGGGTTTACTGAAACATTCTATCAGGACGTGTGCAGCGGTGAGTTGGCCCCGGTGCTCGAGACCCTGAAGACGCTGAGGCAGGAGGGGATCCACATGGAGATCACCAACCTCGTGGTCCCCACCAAGAACGATGAGATGCCGATGGTACAGGAGATGTGCCTCTGGATAAAGCGGGAGTTGGGCGCAGATACCCCAGTCCATTTCTCCCGGTTCTATCCCCTGTACAAGCTCAGGAACCTCCCCCCCACGCCTGTTGCTACCCTTGAGAAGGCCCGGGCGACGGCCCTGTCTTCGGGTCTCGAGTACGTCTATATCGGGAACGTGCCGGGCCACGAGGGTGAGAATACCTACTGTCCCCGCTGCAAGAAGATGGTAATCCAACGGACGGGATACATGGTTGGAGCGGTGTACCTGAGGGGAGGGAAGTGTGATTACTGCGGAAAGCCCATACCGGGCATATGGACGTGAAGGAATGAGCTTCAGAGACGTGATCCGAGGAGAATGAGGGAGACCATCCGCAGGGGTGGGAAAGATCCTATAAGCCGTTTAGCTTGAGGAGAGGTTTTGGTAGAAGTTCCTGACCGCCACCGACTTCGGGTCGAGGTTGGTCAGACCGTACTGTTCAGCCCATTCCATTGCCTCCAAAAATTCCTGTGCAGTGATCCCACGGGCGATCTCAGGGTATTCAAAGGCCTTGTATTCCACACGGTACTGGGGCATGATGTTTACGTAGGTGTTCTTCGGGAGGTTCTCGGCCACCCACTTCACGAATTTCTCCGTCCCAGCCACCCGGTTGGGCATGACCAGGTGTCTGATCATCAACCCGCGGAGGGCGATCCCCTGTCCGTCAACCTGATGGACGCCGACCTGTCGGTGCATCTCGATGATCGCCCGTTTCGTCATCTCCGGATAGTCCGAGGCACCAGCCGAATATTTCGCCGCCTGGTGGGGGTCCGTATACTTCATGTCGGGTAGATAGATGTCCATGATACCATCTAAGAGTTTCACGATCTCCGGGCGCTCGTAGCCGCTGGTGTTGTAGACCAGGGGGATACGGAGTCCCTTTTTCAGGGCGATCCGCGTGGCGTTGATAATATTGGGCATGACGTGGGTGGGCGTGACCAGGTTGACGTTGTGGCAGCCGATCTTTTGGAGGTGGAGCATCATCCCCGCCAGTTCTTCATCGCTCATTTCCTTTCCTTTTCCTTCATGGGAGATGGGCCAGTTCTGGCAGAAGACACAGCGCAGGTTGCAGTTGGAGAAGAAGATGGTGCCCGACCCATGGGAGCCCACCAACGATATCTCCTCGCCGAAGTGGGGATGGGCGCCGAAGATGACGGGTTTGACCGGGGCCCGGCAGAACCCCCGCTCGCCCCTCTGCCGATTCACCCCGCAGTTGCGGGGACAGAGTTGGCACTGCTCGAAGATGGCGTAGGCCTGCTCGATCCTCTGGGCCAGTTGTCCTTCGTACTCCAGCTGTGTATAGGTTGGATACCGTCGCCCGGGTTTTGTAGTGCTTGCACGGAGGGAGACGGGGGCCAGCAGCAGCGAGCCGCCCATGATGAGGGACCGTTTAATGAACTCCCGGCGCGTGATCTCCATACCGGAGGCTCCTTATCGGTGGCCAGATCTTGGCTCACATTCGCCTTCTCCTTCCACCTCTTACCAATGCTACTGCGGTGCGGTTGTCGTGTCAAGATGGCAAGGCTCCCCTCTGCTCGGCAAAGGGTTGGAAGACACCTTTTGCTAACCCCGTACGTGGATAGCGTACCTGCGTAGCAGGTATTTTTCCAGCTCCACCAAAACTAATACCGAGGTTGCAATCATGATGATGCGCCCCCAGGTACCTGGATAGATGGCTGCCGACCCAAAGAGGTGCTGCATGGGCGGTATGTACGTGAAGGCCGCCTGCAATCCTACCACGAGGATGATGGCGGCGATGACAAAGCTATTTCCCAGAAGGCCCTCTCGCGTCAAGATAGATTGGTCAGGATAGCGCGTATTGAACAGGTAGAAGATCTCGAACATGACCAGTGTATTGACCGCCACGGTCCTGGCGACCTCGATGGAGGCTCCGTTGAGATGCTCCCAGAGAAAGAGGCCGAAAGTACCAGCCACGAGGATCACGGCGACAAATGCGATGCGCCACAACAACAGGGGAGAAATAATCTCTGTATTCGGGTCACGGGGTGGGCGCTGCATGACACCAGCTTCAGGCGGCTCGAAGGCGAGAGAAAGTGCTAGGGTCACAGCGGTGATCATATTGACCCACAGGATCTGCACGGGTGTTATAGGCAACATCTCCCCCAGGACGATGGCTGCGACGATGACGCCTGCCTCACCCGCATTGGTGGGCAAGATGAACAGGATCGCCTTCTTTATGTTGTCGTAGACTGTCCGCCCCTCTTCTACTGCGTGGGCGATGGAGGCAAAATTGTCATCGCTCAGCACCATCTCAGCAGCCTCCTTGGCGGCCTCGGTGCCCTTAATGCCCATGGCTACTCCGATATCAGCACGCTTAAGGGCCGGGGCATCATTCACTCCATCTCCCGTCATAGCCACCACTTCTCCACTGGCCTGGAGCGCCTGCACGAGGCGCAGCTTATGCTCGGGACTGACACGGGCAAAGACATCCACCTCCTGCGCAATTCGGCGCAGCTGCTCATCGTCCAGACTGTCAATCTCTTCTCCGGTCATGGCAAGGGTGCCATCGCCAATTCCCATCTGGACCCCGATGGCGCGCGCGGTCAGGACATGGTCACCTGTAATCATCTTCACTCGGATGCCAGCGGCCCGACACTGCCTGATGGCACTGATGGCGTCGCCGCGGGGAGGATCGATGATCCCCAGAATTCCCAGTAAGGTGAGACCGCCCCGCACATCCTCAAATCGCAATTGATCATGGTCGGGGTCTATTTTTCTAACTGCCACGGCGAGCAGTCGCTGCCCCCGGCTCGCAATCTGCTGAATGCGACGCTGCCAGTAGTCTCTGTCCAAGGCGTGATCCTCCCCGACCATGCGCTGATGGCTGCACATCTCGAGGACCTGCTCAGGTGCCCCCTTGACATAGATAGTGGCGCCGTCATGCTGCTCACGGTGCAACGTTGCCATGAAGCGATATTCCGATTCAAAGGGTATGGTGTCGATGCGCGGATGCTGCCGCAGTTCTACAGCATGGTCAAGACCGGCCTTGATTCCGAGGACGATCAGTGCTCCCTCGGTGGGATCCCCGTACACCCTCCATTCTCCATCGACCTCCTGCAGCGAGGCATCGTTACAGAGTATCGAGGCACGGGCAACCTCGGTCAGGTCGGGATACGCCGCACAGGCGACATCGGTCCCACTGATAAGGTAACAGGAGAATTCGCTCCCGCTGACGGTAAACGTCCCCTGGGGATTATAGCCGACACCGGTGACCTCAAAGAGATCAGTTGCCGTAGCGGCCGTCTTCACCGTCATCTCATTGCGGGTCAACGTCCCTGTCTTATCTGAGCAGATGACGGTGACCGATCCCAAGGTTTCCACCGACGGCAGGCGCCTGATGATGGCATGACGATGTGCCATGCGCTGTACACCGAGTGCCAAGGTGATAGTGAGGATGGCGGGCAGCCCCTCGGGGATCGCTGCCACCGCCAGCCCGACAGCCGCGAGAAACATGTCTCCAACTCCATAATCCCGTACCACAATCCCAAAGGTAAAGGTAACTGTCGCCAGGGCACCGATAGCGATGG
>CAYQOD010000138.1:0-5570 GCA_964419065.1 uncultured Thermodesulfobacteriota bacterium
TCCGATGCCTCTCTTCCGCGGGGCCGCGGGCGTGCTTCAGGCTATCGAGAAAGGCCTCGCACCTGGTAATGGCGCCGGCATCGGCGCTGTGCTCATCGATCTCCAGCTGCAGGTACGGCTTGCCCTTGAGGATATTGCGGAAGAAATGGCCGATAAAGGAATCTGCCCCGCACCCGAAGTTGCTGATGTAGACCCCGAAGAGCCTGGGGTCGTCTTTGATCAGGTGGGCAGCGGCCAGGATCTTTTGGCCGTATTTCCAGTACATATCCCTGATCCCTTCCTGGCCAGCCGCGGATTCCAGGGGGAGGAAGTCCATGGGGATGGGGAGCACCCCGAGATCCCGGAGCTTCTTGGGGATGTCGAGGTTTACCCCTGGATCGAAGCTGTTGTAGGGACGCCCGACGATCACCATGAGCTTCTCCCCCCCGTGCAGTCCCTCTAGGATCTCCCTCCCGCGGGAGGAGATGGTCCGGTAAAACCGCTCCTGGTGCTCCCATGCCCGGACAGAGGCCCGGCGGACCTCTCGAGCCTTTCTTCTCAACTCCCTCCCCAGCTTCACCAGGGCACGCTCCACCTCATGAGGACCCATACCAAAGGGTACAACAGGTTGTACGACCTGGGCCCCATACTGCTCAAAGTCGATGGAGGAATGGACGGCGTAGGGAAAAGACTGGACATAGGGACAGGTCTGGGAGTGCTCGAAATCCTCCTGAAACTTCAGCATGTTGATAATGCTGGGGAGAAAGACCCTCTTTACCCCCTTCTCCAGCAGGTTCAGGACATGGCCGTGGGCCACCTTAATGGGGAAACAGGTCTCGGCCACCACCGCCTCCACCCCTCGGCGGATCAACTCTTTGTTGGTGGGGTCGGAGAGGACTACCCGATAGCCCAGCTCCGTGAAGAAGGCCTTCCAAAAAGGCAACAGTTCATGAAACAGGAGGATACGGGGGATGCCGATGGCAGGGGCATCATCACCCAGATCCTCCTCGCCTGGATAAGGACCGAAGAGGAGATCCTCCCGCTCGGCGAAGAGATCTGGCAGGTGGCTTCCCTTACTCCTGCGGACCACATCGTACTTCTCACAGCGGCTCCCGTAGAAGAGGGGCTTCTCCCCCTCCACGCTCACCTTCCTGATGAGACAGATGTTGGGACATCCTTTGCACTCAAAGGTGGTGATCTCATAGTGGCGCTGGCTCAGGTCAAATCCTTTAAAGCTGCTCCTCTCCCAGGTGCGCTCCTTTTTCGCCAAAATAGCAACCCCGATGGCCCCGGTCACGTCATGGTTCTCGGGGACGACGATATCCTTTCCCACGACCTTCTCGAAGGCCGCCACCACCCCCTTGTTGAAGGCAGTCCCCCCCTGGAAGAATATCTTGTTCCCGACGCGGCGATCACCCACTACCCGGTTGAGGTAGTTCTGGACGATGGAGTAGGAGAGTCCGGCCACCAGATCGTCGGTACCCACCCCCCGCTGTTGGTGGTGGACCAGGTCTGACTCGATGAACACGGTGCACCGCTCCCCCATCCTCACCGGTGAGGGCGACCGCAGGGCCCTCTCAGCAAACTCCCCTTTAATGGAGATGCCGAGTTTTTCCGCCTGCTCCTCGAGGAAGGAGCCGGTACCGGCGGCACACACCTTGTTCATCTCAAAATCAACGATGACACCCTTATCGAGACTGATGTATTTAGAGTCCTGCCCGCCGATCTCGAAGATGGTATCCACCTCTGGATCAATGTTGGCAGCGGCGGTGGCCTGGGCGGTGATCTCGTTGCGGACGATATCCGCCCCCACGAAGTCTCCGGTCAGGTATCTACCGGACCCCGTAGTCCCCACCCCCTGGATACCCACCAACTCCCCGATCTCTTCGCCGATCTCCTGCAATCCCTGACGGATGGCCTCGATGGGCCTGCCGGACGTCATCAGGTATCGCTTGGCGAGGACCCGTTCCTTTTCATCGATCACCACCAGATTGGTGCTGATGGAACCCACATCCAGCCCCAGATAGGCCGGGATCTTTCTCCCCGGAAGCTCCGGTCTGTAGACCCACTCCTTCTCCTCCAGGTGGTATGGGGAAAGGGTCAGGGGTTCCCACCCTTCCTGTTCCGCGTCCCGTTGCTCGTCGATATACGCCTGGAGGCGTCCGATCCCCTCAAATCTGCTCCCCTCGAATCTCCCCTCCTCAAGGGCGAGCAACACCGTCCCGATGGCCCCCATGGATGCGTAGTATCGGGGAATGATGAGCTCATCACCGCCCAGGTCGAGGAGGTCGAGAAAGGCCCTCCTCATACCGATATTGGCCGCCACACCCCCCTGAAAGGCCACCGGTGGACGAAACTCCCTTCCGCTGCCGATATTACTCTTGAAATTCCTGGCCAGGGCATAGCAGAGCCCGGCCACGATGTCGTAGTCCGGGGTGGCGATCTGCTGCAGGTGGATCATGTCCGATTTGGCGAATACGCTGCACCGTCCGGCGATCCGTGGCGGGTTTTCCGAACGGAGGGTCAATTGGCCGAACTCCTCGATGGTGAGCCCCAGCCGGGAGGCCTGCTGATCGAGGAAGGACCCGGTGCCTGCGGCACAGAGGGTGTTCATCGAGAAGTCCTCGATCATGAACCGTTCCCCCTCCCGCTCCAGGATGATGAGCTTAGAATCCTCCCCCCCGATATCGATAATCGTCCTCACCTGTGGATAGAGACGCTCGATGGCCTTCGATTGGGCGATGATCTCGTTGTAGAACTCACCTTCCACGAGGTCCGCCAAGAATTTTCCACCGGTGCCGGTGAGGGCGATCCCCGCAAATCTCTCGGCAGGGATGCGGGAGAGGATCTCCTTCAGGACCCCCTTCACTGTCCTCAGAGGTTGACCTCTCAAGCGGGTGTAGTGCTCCTCTACGACATCACCCGCCCTGTCTATCACCACGGTGTTGGCGCTGACCGACCCTACATCTACCCCCACGTAGAGCGGTTCCATTTCACATCACCCCCCTATCCACCCTTTTTAAGGAGAAAATAATTATAAAATTTTGTCGCCTTTTTGCAAGGAGAAATTTGGTATGTTTCAGCTCGATCCTCCTGTCCAATAACGCCGGTCTATTACCTTTGAACCTCCGTTTCCTGCGGGAAAAAGGTGCTGTGGATCGCCTTTAAGGTGGTGCGAAGGTCTCGATTGCGCACCAGAAAGTAAAGGGCTGCCCTGGAGGGCCCAAAGGAGATCATCTCCACATTTACGTTACTTCGGGCCACAGCCGTAAAGCAGTTGGCCGCAACACCCTTATACCGAACGAGGCCTTCGCCGACAAGGGCCACTAATGCCATATTCTCAATCTTCTCCAGGCTTTGATAGGGCTTTGGACGCAACGATTTTACGGCCTGATACCCGGCCTCCAGGTCTCGGAGGGTCAACAACAGACTGATGCAGGTTTGGGAAGTAACCACCGACCTTATATTGATGCCGTTCTCGGCCAGTTGGTTGGCGATGAGGGCCAGAATGCCGGGTCGTGCGCCCACCCCTGATGCATAGACCTTGAGGATGCCGATTTCGGTGTCATGGGCGACACTCTTAATGACGTTTCTAGATCTCGGGCTGTGGGGCTGAATGAGGCTCCCCGGGACATCTGGATTCAGGGTATTCTTGATCGCGATATGCAACCCACTTTTTCTAAGGGGCTCCACCGTGCGGGGATGGAGGATCTTGGCACCGAAGTAAGAGAGTTCGGCGGCCTCATCGTAGGAAAGGATCGGGATGAGTTGAGCCTCAGCAACAAACCGGGGATCGGCGCTCATATAGCCGTCTGCATCCTTCCAGATCTCTAGAATCTCCGCTTCCAGGGCTGCTGCCACCACTGCGGCTGAGTAATCGCTGCCGCCACGGCCAAACGTGGTAATCTCTCCCCCCTCGCTCACCCCGAAGAAGCCTGGAATAAAGAGTATCATCCCCTTCTTGAGCAGGGGGTTCAGTCGAGACCGCAAATTCTGCGTGATCTTGTGCATATTGGCTGTGGCATCACCGAATTTGCCGTCTGTGATGAGGCCGATGGTTTGAGGCATGAGGTAGGTGACCTGTAACCCCCTGCTCCGGAGGGCGGTGGTCAGCAACGCCACGCTGAAGCGTTCCCCAAAACTACTGATAACATCCTGGATGCGTGGGGTAATCTCCCGGGTAAAGTTGAGGCCGTAGTAGAGACGTTCGAGCTCGTTCAACGATCTGCTGAAGTCACGGTTGAAGCTTTTCTGAAGGTCACCAGGAGAAATCACGTGGTGGGCAACAAGCATATGTTTATGCCTCAGACGGCTCATGATAACAGGAATACTGGCCTCATCATCGAGGGCCTTTGACATCCCGTCAATGAGGCTATCGGTGACCCCGTTCAAGGCTGAGACCACAAAGATGTGGCCACGCCCCCGCTCGGCGATCAGGTCAATGATATGAGCAATCTCCTTCTTGCCTTTCAGAGAGCCGCCGCCAATTTTTATTACCTTCATGTCTCTCTCACAATGGCCTTCAGTTGACGATAGCCTTTTTTGTCTGATCGTTTTACCACATTATCCATCCCCGGACAACAAAAAGCTCCTCTGACGAACTGAGGTAGTAACGATAATCTCCTCAAAAATCCACCATCGTGTCAAGGCCAAAATGATGGTTTCCGGTGGGAGGCTTTGACATTCCATCGCAGGTCTGATATAAAGGCCCAAAAATCTTCGGAGGGGAGGATGAAGGGCACTAAAAGCACACGGAAACGCACTACACGTGCGAAAAAAACCACTACAAGGGCAAAGTCGAAGACTACTCGTCGTTCCCGGCCGTCAAGGAGACAGCTCCTCACAGTAGGGACAGTAACAGCGGGTCTCTTCCTCATCTTTGCCCTCCTCCTATACTCTAAACCGGCGGTAGTCAAGGGGGTAAAGCATGGGGTCCAGAGGAGGATAAGCTCTATTTCAAAACGGGAAATCGCCTCCAACGCTGTCTACGGACAGGTCTTGGGCATCAACGTTGGATCAACCCCCAGGGGGACGATACGGGTAAAGAGCCTGACCACCGGCAAGGTCTATACCTTCTACTTGGGATGGCGCACTAACTACTACCCTGCTCGTTATCCCTATAGGGGCGAGAAGGTCAAGGTTTACTACGTCAATGACCGGGGGTATCTGAAGGCAACGCAGGTGACCATCTACCGGTGAACACTCACCAGGTCTCTCTGTGTGCGCCGGGATAGTGCCCTTACAGCCCCTCCTTCCCAGGGCTGAATTCACCGACGGTGACCGTTATCTCCAAGCGGTCTTTCAGATCGCGCATGATCTGAAAGCGGAGCCTATCACCAGGTTTTACCCTGGCCTCCCGTAGAGGAGCAACGACCCTGTTCCAGCAATCATAGATCAGGTCGCCTCTGCGCACCCCTGCCCTCTCCATGGGACCGCCCTGTATCACATCAACCACGTAATTTCCCATGACGGAGCGTCACCCACGAACCCCGCCTTGGCGGGGAAAATAGCTAATCCCCCCTTTAGAAAAGGGGGGTGGAGGGGATTTGAAAGGTTATTTTCTAAACAATTGTCATGGCCGCTTGGCCTCC
>CAYQOD010000139.1:0-5503 GCA_964419065.1 uncultured Thermodesulfobacteriota bacterium
TGAAGCTTACCTTCCTCTGAGTGATCAGGTCGGCGAGGATCTCGGTATAGTGGTAGACCTCAAACTGCCCACCGAATTGGGGATACTCGTTCTTCAGGGTGTTGTAGCCATGGGGGCAGAGGGTGATGATCTTTTTGACATTGTATCCCTTCATGGTCTCGATGTTCTGCTGGGTCATGATCTGGAACAGATATTCATTGCCGAGCCTGCGCGCCGAGTCACCGCAGCACCCCTCTTCTGCACCCAGTATGCCGAAGGATACCCCTGCCGACCCCAGGATCTTCACCACCGCCGTGCTCACCCGCTTGTTGAGGTCGTCAAAGGAGCCGGCGCATCCCACATAGAGCAGGTACTCGACATCGGGATTCTCGGCCATGGTCTTTACCCCCAAATCTTTGGCCCAGTCACCCCGCGTGGCCGAGCCGATACCCCAGGGGTTGCTGTTGTTCTCCATGTTGCGGAAGGCAACCTGCACCTCCTGAGGAAAGCGGCTCTCCATGAGGGTCATGGAGCGACGCAGGTCGATCAGTTTCGACCATGGCTCGATGAAGACAGGGCAGTGCTCGGTGCAGGCACCACAGGTGGTGCATGACCAGGTGGCGTCATCCACGATGACTCCACCGGCGAGGGACTTTTCTTCTACCTCTGGTGGTTGTTCTGCAGCGCCCCCGGTCTTCTTCTGGGCCCAGACCGGGGCCATCTCGTCGAGATGGGCCTTGAGATCCTGGATCACCCCTTTCGGATTGAGGGGCTTGTCCGTCAGATAGGCAGGGCAGTTATCCTGACACCTCCCACAGCGGGTGCAGGCATCCAGGTGCATCAGATCAACCCACGTGAATTCCTCGAGGCGGTTGACGCCGAAGGTCTCCGCCTCCTCCATATCCTCGATGGGCCTGACGGCTGCCGGCTCCAGGTTGCGGGTATAGGTGCTGATGAAGGTGGTAAATATATGAAATAGTCTCGTATAGACGATCGCAGCGATGAAGATGTAGGAGATGATGACATGGAACCACCAGATACCCTTATGCCACGTCAGGGCGGCCCCCTGGTCAATCCCTGAGAAGAAGACCGTGCTGCAGATCCACCCCACGAAGGACCACCGCTCCCACGGTGCATTCATCGGGGCATTCAGAGAGGCAATCCTCACTCCTTCGACCAGAAAACCCGTTACCACCACGACGAAAAGCAGGAGCAATACCCAGAAGTCCTCGGGCTTGTTATCGAGTCGAGCAGGCCTCGTGACATACCGTCTCCACGCGGCCATGATGACACCTATCAAGACCGCGAGTCCCGCAAGTTCGAGGATAAACGAGAAGGTGAGATAGGCGACACCCGTGAGAAAGTGAAGCCCGCTGTAGTGATCGAAGGCCTCCAGCCCGGTCCCGATAAACAGGAGGACGAAACCCCAGAAGATGAGGGCGTGCATGAGGCCGGCGTACCTTTCCTTGAGGACCCGGCGGTGACCGAAGACGTACCCTATGACCCCCTTGATCCGCTCCCCTACTCTATCGGAGCGGTGTGCTTCCGTTCCCCGGCGCCACAGTCTGATCCGGTCGTAGAAGGCATAGGCCACAATGAGCAACGCGATGAGGGCAAAGATGTAATTGACTGTACCGAGGTCGCCGATATTCCAATACAAGGGCCTGCTCACATCCATCAGCTTTCTCCATCAAAAGGTTACTATCGAGGCTGAACGCACAAGGGGGGAGAAATCCTCCCCCCAGCCTGATCCGACGTTATGTGCCGTTATTCACCCTTCAGTTTTTTTACCTCTGCAGTAAGCGGAGGCACCACCTTGAAGAGATCATCCACCACCCCGTAGTCGGCCTTCTTGAAGATGGGGGCCTCGGGATCCTTGTTGATGGCCACGATCACCTTGGAGGTCCCCATTCCCGCCAGGTGCTGAATAGAACCTGAGATACCGCAGGCGACGTAGAGATTAGGGGTGACCACCTTGCCGCTCTGTCCCACCTGGTCCGATTGGGGCCGCCAGCCAGCATCCACCGCTGCCCGGGAGGCGCCGACGACTCCTCCGAAGGCATCGGCCAATGCCTCCAAGATCTGGAAGCCTTCAGGTCCCTTCATGCCTCTCCCCCCGGAGACGATGATCTCAGCCTCCGTCACATCGGGCTTCGCACCGCCGGTTTTGACTACCTCTTTTACGTTGACCTTAAGATCGTCAGGACCTACCTGTGCGGCGACCGTTACCACCTCGGGCTTGAGCGACTCATCGGGCTCCAGGGCCGTCAGGACATTGGGACGTACAGAGGCCATCTGGGGAGATGCTTCAGAGAAGGTCACCTCCGCATAGACCTTCCCCGCAAACATCGGCCTGCGCACCTGAAGCCTTCCCGCATCGTCCAGCTTGATCCCCGTACAGTCGGTGGCGAGCCCCACGCCCAATCTCCCTGCTACCCGGGCGGAGAGATCCTTGCCGTTGACCGTAGCCCCCAAGAGCAGGATGGAGGGTTTCTCCTGTCGGATGAGGTCAGCGAGGGCCTTGGCGAAACCACCGGTGGTATAGCTGGAGAGGGAATCAGCCTCCACACAGTATACCTTTTTTGCCCCAGAGGCCCCCAGCGTGGGTGTCATCCCCGCTACACCCGATCCAATGAGCACCGCACAGAGATCTTCCCCCTTCTTCTCAGCCAGCTTCGCCGCTTCACCCAGTATCTCAAAGGTCACCTTCCTGATGGTGCCATCCTTATGTTCTGCATAGACCCAAATTCCCGCCATGGTATCTTCTCCTCTTTTCCTTGTCTGGGTTTTAGATCAACCTCGCTTCCTCTTTGAGGAGCTTGGCCACGTTCACCGCCTTCTCCTCAGGGGTTCCCCCTTCCACGAGCTTACCGGCTTGTCTCACCGGTGGGAGGGAGAAATGCAACACCTGGGTCAAGGATCCTTTCTTGCCCACTTCCTCTGCGCTCAGCCCCAGATCGCTCAGTTTGACCGATTTGAGTTCCTTCTTTTTCGCCTTCATGATGCCCGGCAGCGAGGGGTAGCGGGGCTCGTTCAGACCCTTGGTGGCGGTGAACACCGCCGGTAGCGGGACCTCCAACACCTCGAACCCACCCTCTATCTGACGCTGTACCGTGGCTTTCTTTTTGTCTCCGGCGAGTTCAAACTTGAAAATCCCTGTCACGGAGGGAAGACCGAGGAGCTCTCCCAGGATGTTTCCCACCTGGCCCAGATCATCGTCAATGGCCTGCCTGCCACAGAAGATGATATCGTAACTCATACCCTGGACGGCCTTGGCCAGTGCCTTAGCAGTGGCATAGGCGTCTCCCCCCTCAAAGGCGGGGTCATCGAGGTGCACCGCCTTGTCCGCACCCATGGCAAGGGCCGTCCTGATGGACTCCACTGCCCGCTCTGGGCCCAGAGTGACGATGGTAACCGTCCCCTCCCCCACCTGCTCTTTGAGACGGAGGGCCTCCTCCACAGCATATTCGTCATAGACATTGATTACAAACTTGATCCCCTCATGGTTGATAGCGGTATTGTCAGGGGTCGGCCTGATCTCCGCCTCGGTATCAGGCACCTGCTTTAAACAAACGATGATTTCCATCCCTTGTCCTCCTTACGGCAAATTCACCTCACATTATTTGTTGCTTTGCGACTTGTGAATTTAGGTTCAATCTGCACTCAAACCTAACACACTCTGAAGGTTACGTCAACCCCCCTTTTCTCAATCAAGTCCATACTGATAGGTGACTCAAGTTGAGAACATATTATTATGAGTTTTGTCATAATAAATGAACAAGGTGCTTACTTGACACAGTATGGCCCTGTTACTACATTAATGACGTCTGCGAGAGCATCTTCTGACGATACTGCTCAATTGACCGAAAGCGATTTGCTCAGATGTGAACTTGACAAGGGCAGAATCATTTGTTAGAAGGGATAAGCTTGTTAATTTTTTAACAAAAGAGCACGATGGACATTATTACCGTTGAATCTATCGATAGGGCCTTTATCAAGGCCGTAGAGGGGGAGAGCGGACAGTACGTATCCCACTGTTATCAGTGCGGCAACTGCACGGCGGGGTGTCCCCTCGACTTTGCCTTCGACATCCCGGTACACCAGATCATGAGGCTGACGCAGCTCGGACAGAAGGAAAAGGTGTTACGCTCCCATGCCATCTGGCTCTGTGCCACCTGTGAGACCTGCACCACGCGCTGCCCCCGAGAGATCGACGTCGCCCGGGTCATGGATGTCCTGAGGATCATGGCCAGACGAGAGGGGATGGTCTCTGAAGAGGGGGTGCGGGCCTTCTACGATTCCTTTCTCGATTCGGTGAAGAGTCACGGTCGGCTCTATGAGGTAGGGGTCATCTTGAAGTATAACCTGCAGACCAAACGCCTCTTCACCGATGCGGCGCTGGGCCCAAAACTCTTGAAAAAGGGAAAGCTGCACTTCTTGCCGGAGAACATCAAGGGGGTTGACGCCGTCAAGGGAATCTTTGAGCGCTTCGCAAAGAAGAGGGGCTTATGAAGTCTGCTCGATATGCATACTATCCCGGGTGCACCCAGAGGGGTACCGCATTGGAGTATGAAATCTCTTCGCGGGCAGTGGCTCAGGCCCTCGGGATCAAGCTCATCGACGTCGAGGACTGGAGCTGTTGTGGGTCTACCCCTGCCCATACCGTCGACCACCTCCTCTATGGGGCGCTCGCAGCCAGGAACCTCGCCATTGCGGAGAGGATGAAACTCGGCACTGTGGTTACTCCTTGTCCCTCCTGCCTCATCGCCTTTAAGAGCGCTCTGGCCATGGCCCAGGACGAGGAGAAGAAACAGGAACTGAAAAGGCTCATCGACCTCCCCTTCAGGGGAGAGGTCGAGGCCAAATCCCTGTTGCAGGTCATCTATGAAGATGTGGGGGTCGATGTATTGGCGGACAAGGTCAAAAGGCCGTTTGTGGGTATGCGGTTTGTGCCCTACTACGGATGTATCATCACCAGGCCGCCCCAGCTCGCGCAGTTCGATGACCCGGAGAACCCTGTCTCGATGGATAGGATCTTGGAGGCGCTCGGTGCCGAGGTCCCTGACTTCCCCTTCAAGACGGAATGCTGCGGGGCAGCATTCGGGTTGCCGAAGCGAAATGTGGTGCTGACCCTGAGCGCCAAGGTTCTCGAGATGGCCGAGGCGGTCGAGGCCGATGCTATTGTCGTAGCCTGCCCGCTCTGTCATCAGAACCTCGATCTGCGACAAGGACAGATCAATGCCCATCGGGGGATTCGCGCTCAGATGCCCATCTTTTACATCACACAGTTGATCGGCCTGGCCCTGGGACTCTCCCCCAAGGAGATGGGGATCGACAAGCATGCGGTCTCCACTGACGCGGTCCTCAGGAAATGGGGGGATTATCTGAAGGAGCATAGGGAATGAGGATCGGGGTATTCGTTTGCCACTGTGGGACCAACATCGGGGGGATGGTAGACAGCCATCAGGTGGCAGAGGAGGCCAAGACGTTTCCCCATGTGGTCTATTCCACAGATTACCTGTAC
>CAYQOD010000140.1:0-5477 GCA_964419065.1 uncultured Thermodesulfobacteriota bacterium
AGATAATAAGGCTGCTGCGCCCTCGCCTCAGGAAGATGAAAGTGATGAGGACCACCAGCAATCCCCCCCACCAGACGGTGGTGGCGAGGTTGGCAACGGAGATCTTTATGTCCCGTGCGGTGTCGATGATCACCGACATCTGCACATCAGCGGGCAGGGTGGGTTTAATCTCCTCCAGCCTCCTCATCGCCCCCTCCACAACCCTCACGGTGTTGACCCCCGATTGCTTTTGGATGTAGAGGGCAATAGCCGGTTCATTGTCCACCCAGCCTCGCTGTATATCCTCCTTGAACCCCTCCTCAACGTCGGCCACATCCCGCAGGTAGACGAGCCTCCCCTCGTCATTACCGACGACCACCCCCTTGATCTCCTCCACGTCTTCGAATCGAGCGGGGACCCGGATGTGGTAGTCCCTCCTTCCCATCTTGAGCCCGCCGGCCGGCAGGCTCACGTTCTCAGCCGCCAGGATCCCCATAATCGCCTCAACCGGGAGGTGATAGGCCTCCAGCCTCTCCCGGTGGAGGAAGACATTTATCTGCCGCTCCAGGCCGCCGCTGATGATGACTGCTCCCACTCCCTCCACCCTCTTCAGGGGATCGGCGATCCGTTTGTCCACGATCTGATACAGTTGTGGATAACTCTCCCTGGCGTGCACTCCCAGGATGAGGACGGGAAAGGCGGAGGTGGAAAACTTAAAGATAAGGGGTTCTTGGACGTCTTTCGGGAACCTGGGCTTGGCCAGATCGAGTCTGTCCCTTACGTCATTGCTGGCCACATCCAGGTCGGCACCCCACGTGAACCGACAGGTGACTACTGAGAGGTTATCCTTGGAGAGGGAGGTGAGCCTATCCAGGTTATTGACGGTACTGAGTTCATCCTCGATATATGTGGTGACCTCCGACTCCACATCCGTGGCATTGGCCCCCGGATAGAAGGTGATCACACTGATGGCGGGTGGCTCGATGTCGGGGAGAATGTCGATGTTGAGGTTAATCAAGGAGATGATCCCGAATATCAAGACGGCGACGAAGATCATCGTCACCGTGACCCTGCGACGTGTTGCAAACTGGGGGAGTGTCATGGCTCACCTACCTCATCGTTACCTTCACCTTGCTCCCCGTTTTCAGGTTCTGTTGACCGAGCACCACCAATTCCCCTTCCTGAACCCCCTCATCGACCACTACCCACTCCCCACCCCGGTATCCTGTCTTGACGTTCCTCCTAACGGCCTCTCCCTCTCGGACCACAAAGAGGTAGTCCACCCCAGTGCCTGGAAACCGGAGGATGGCGTCGCGGGGAACTACCAGGCCCTCTATCGAGCCTGCCGCGATCCGTACCCTGGCATACATACCCGCCCGCAACCGGGTGTTTTCGTTGTCGATGATTACCTCCGCCTTAAAGGTCCTCGTGACGGGATCGAGCTTGGGATAGATGCTGTTTACCTCTCCGTGAAAGCAGTGATCAGGGTAGGCATCCACCTCTACCTCCACAGGGGCTTTGATCTCTATGAAGGGAAGCTCCTTCTCAGTGATATCGACGATCAACCTCACCTGGGAGATATCCATAATCTCGAGGATGTTGGAGGGGGGCATGGTGTAGGCCCTCTGCCCAGGGTCCATGAACCGGGCGGTTACATAGCCGGAAAAGGGGGCGGCGATGAGGGTATCGGCCACTTGTGTCCGGGCGTTCTTCAGGGCCGCCTGGGCCGATCGATAGCGGGCCTGGGCCAACTTATAGTTCGTCTTCGCCTGCTCGTACTGCTGCTGGGCGATGACCTTCTTTTCGATGAGTTCGGAAAAGCGTTGATAGTCCCTCTCTACCTGCTCAAGGTGGGCCGATGCCTCGGCCAAGGTCGCCTCGGCCGCCTCCAGGGCGATGGCGAAATCGGTCTTCTCGAGCTGGACCAGGGGGGCACCCTCCCTCACGAAATCTCCCTCCTCCACATAGATCCTCTCGATCCTCCCCTGCACCTTGGGGTTGATGATCACCTGCTGCCTGGGCACGATGTTTCCCGTTGCCGAGATATATCTCTCTAATGCCTCATATCTGGTCTTAACCACTTCTACCGGGATGGCCTCATGAGCTGCACCCTTCGTCCCCCTCTCTTTGCAACCGAAGGCAAAGACTGAGATGATCACCGATATGATGAGGACACCACAGAGCATCTTCGCCTTCATCTCACACCGTCTCCCCTACTACCGATCGCCCTCTGCAGACGGGCCCTGGCGATATTGTAGTCGCTCAGGGCGGTATAGTAGTTGGTCCTGGCCTGCGTCAAGAGGGTCAGGGCATCCAGCACATCGGTGGAGGTAGCCACCTGCCCCTTATATCGCTCCTCATTGATGCGGAAGTTCTCCTCCGCCTGATCCACCGCCTTCTCGGCCACCTGGATGTTCTTCTCCGCCTCCTCGAGATTGAGTGAGGCCTTTTTGACATCCAGACCCACTCCATCCTCTGCCTCCTTCAGGGCGCACTCTGCCTGGAATACCTTGGCCTTGTTCTCCCCCACCTCAAACCATGTTTTCCCCCAGTCCCAGACATTCCATTTGGCCACCGCCATCACGTTCCAGCTATCCTCATCCGGCTCATACCGCGAACCGTTGACCGAGGGATCATCACCCTGGCGCTCGTAGGTGAAGACGACACTCGCCTGTGGGAAAAGGCCGCTGGCGGCCAGCCACACCCCCTTTTTGGCGGACTTCACCCCCAACTGGGCCGCCCTTATCTCAGGCCTCGACCGATAGGCCTCATCAAGGGTGGCCTCCAGGGCAACCTCTACGGGTTGGTACTCAAGGGTTTCTACCAGCCTGACCTCCTCATTGAGCCCCCGACGCAGGAGGGTATTGAAGACGGCGCGGGCGACCTCCAGCCCGTTTTGGGTCCTGGTGAGATCCTGCCTCGTCTGGGCCAGCTGGACCTCGACCTGGAGGAGGTCATTCTTCGGTATCATCCCCACATCGAAAAAGGCCTGGGCTACCGTGCGGTGTGAATCCAGCTGCTGGACCGCCTGTTCAGCCACCTCCAGGAATTTTTCGGCCTTCAATATCCCGTAGTAGGCCTCCTTTACCTGGAAGATCAGGTCGAGTTCCACCATCTCCTTCTCCACCGTGGCCGTGTCCACCCCCAACGTGGCTAAAAGATAGCTGTTGATGAGCGCCCCCCCGGTGAAAACGGGCTGCGTGACGGTGCTTGTCCAGGTATAGACGTCCCGCTCCCCCATCGTCACCGTCGGTCCCACGGGTGGAATGCGGAAGGTGGGCTCCTCATCCAACCTGGTATAGCTGTACTGGGTGCTTGCTTGGGGGAGAAAATCGCTGATGGTGGCACGACGCCGGAACTGCGCCTCCTTGATCGCCCCCTGTGCTGCCTGGAGGGTGGGGCTCCTGCGCAGGGCGATCTCGATGCTCTGCTGCAAGGTGAGAGGAGGAGAACCGTCTCCCCCGAAAGAAGGGGAGAGAGTCACGAGCAGAAGGGCGATAACCAACACACAAGTCTTTATTTTCATCGTATCATCCTCCCTCTTGTTGCCTCAAGGCCTTTATAAAAAGGTCAAACGTATAGTCAATCAACTGCTCCACATCCATTCCGATGATCTCTTTGTTCAACTCCTCTTCGAAGAGGAAGAGGATACCATTGGTGGCCCCCCATAAGGCCACCGCTGCCTTCCGTGGATCCACAGGGGCAAAGACTCCCCCTTCGGTCCCCTTCTGGACGATCCCCTCAAAGAGCTGAAGACAGCGGATCCCCCTATCGAGGTTTTCCTGAATCAGCTCGCGGGGGAGTTGCCTGGAGATATATCCATGTTCCAAGAAGAAAATGATTCGAAAGTAGTCCCGATAATCGAGATAGTAGCGATAATAGACCTCCCCGAGCCTTCTGATCATCTGGTCAGGGGGGAGGTCTAAGCTGAAGACCTCCTCGATTCGATCGAAGAAGATCTTCAGTCCTTCGTTTATCACGGTGACATAGAGCTCCTCTTTGCTGGCGAAATAGAGGTAGAGGGTTCCCTTGCTCAACTCCGCCCCCTGGGCGATCTCATCCATGGTGGTGGCGTTGAACCCCTTGGAGACGAAGAGTTCTTTGGCGCTGGCGATAATGGTCGCCCGCCTGGCCGTCTTCTCCCGTTCCCTTCTCTCCTCTGTCCCCATCTCTATAAATGACCGAAAGTCATATAATGACTAATAGTCATAACATAGCATCCCCCTTTCATCCTGTCAACCATTTTTTCTGCCAGATGAGGGACCGGAGGGAATACAGAACCCTTTAGGGTAGATGATGTAGGTGGAAAATCATGAGGTCAGGAATCGTTTGGCAACAGAGGATGAAAAACCCGAGGGCGTCGGACAATCATCATTCTAGAATCTAGAGGGGTGTCGTTGAAGTGCCCGGTAGCTATATGTCCTAAGGCCGGTGAGTTAAGCTCAATCACTCCTTTTGCTGGTCTCCATTGCTGCCTTGGAGATCTTGCAGAGGATACCCCTGAGGTTGGGGGTCCCCATCTCTCGACCATAGGCCTGATCAGACAACGTTATTCTCCGCGGATCGATGACGATGAGCCTTGAACCCCTCTGCAGTGCCCTCACGGTCTGTTCGTGCTCCCCGATCCTGGTCTCAGCGAGATTGGCTCCCCACACGACGATGCAGGCTGGGGGATACTCATAGTCCGGCACGGGAGTTAGCACGCTTCCGTTGACCCTCGGCACGTAACAGACCGATGCCATAGAAGCGATATTGGGTGTACCAAAGGCATTGGCAAACCGCGATAGGTATGCACCCTGGTAGCCCCCCCTGAATGATCCACGCATGAATACTATACTTTCTGCACCATAATTTGTTTTAGTCTTGGCGAATTCTGCCGCCACCAAATCCAGTGCTTCATCCCAGATGATCCGCTGCCACTTTCCACTCCCCCTCTCTCCTGTTCTTTTGAGAGGATACTGTAAGCGATCAGAGTGATAGAGATATTCCAAGGAGGCCAAACCCTTGACGCAAAGCACGCCCCTATTGACAGGGCTAGCAGGATCGCCCTCTACCTTTACGATCGTGCCGTCCTCGATATATATCAGCACACCACACCCCCCCTGGCAGAGGCCACAGGTGCTCTTCACTACATTCGCAGTCATGTAATTACCTCCCGCCTTTATTGAAAACGGTTATGACCCTAACGGGTCGCCAACAACCATGAAAATTGATATAATTCACTCTTTTCTAACCACGCCCCTGACCTGGGCGGGGGCAAATTTTATTTTCTACGCAAATAAGAACCTCTTACGCAGACACGATGGGTAGTATATGCGCCGCACAGTCTCTGAAACCTCACGGCAGGACCGAGCATTGGTCCTGAAACCCCCAATAAGGAATCTCCTTTTTGGGGAGTTTGAGGGGTTGCACCCCTCAACGGGAGGTTGAAGGTTATACCGAGATATTTTTCCCGCCAAGGCGGGATTCGTGGGTGACGAAGCAGTCATGGTCAATTA
>CAYQOD010000141.1:0-5448 GCA_964419065.1 uncultured Thermodesulfobacteriota bacterium
GCCATTATCAGACAGGGCCTTGGGGACACGGCCCTTATTCTCGAGGAACGAGATTTTCAAGCCTTAGAGTCTTCTGATTTCCCCGCCACGAAGTTCTTTATGCACCTTTCCAGCGGGACCCGGTTCTTCCGTAACAAGGAGTTTGAGAAGGCCATCAGCGAGTGGGAGACGGCTGCCAAGCTGCGCCCTGATTTCGTAGCCATGAAACTCATGCCGGACAGTTTCTCCTTCCGAAGCAGTCTCGGCGATGTCCCCTTGGTAGGTCTCCTCTATGCTATATTCTCCAATGCCCAAACCGGCGTGGCCATCGTCCGCAGTGAATATGCCTACAAGGAGATCTTTTTCAAGGAGGGGTGGATCGTTTCCGCTCGCACCACTAAGTCCGAGGAAAAAATCGGCAACTTTTTGCTCAAGAGCAATTTTGTTTCCCCTATCGAATTGGAAGAGATGGCCGCTCAGGCCAAGAGGAGCGGTGTGAAACTCGGTAAATTTCTGGTGACGAAGGGGTTACTTTCAAAGAGGGAGTTTCATGAGTTGTTAGAGTTTCAGATACAGGAGATCCTCTGTGATCTCTTTTCGTGGAAGGAGGGGGAGTTTTATTTTGCTGAGAGAGAGGTAGAGGACGAGGATGTGGCGATAAACTACACCCCTCTCGATGTAGCCTTATTTGCTGCCAGGAGGGCCCTCGATTTTTCTACCTTTCGGAGCATGATTCCCCACAATAAGGTCGTCTTTCACATCCCCCCCTACATTGAGAAGGATAAGGCGAGGATTATGGGAGAGCTCGATGCTAATGAGAAGTTCATCTTTTCCCTGATCGATGGGAGCAGGAATGTTGACCAGCTGATCAAGTTCAGCGGTGATGACGAGATCTCCGTCATCAATATCCTGTATCACCTGGTGTTAGTGGGTTTGATAAAAAAATCGAAGGGTATCGGTATCTATGAGGACAAAGAGTTTGAGGAGATCTCTCGAATTTTGCAGACCTTTTTAGAGGTCTTCAGGTTGGTGGTGGATGGTTTGAGCAAGGAGCTGGGGGAGGGGGTCAAAGAGGTGTTGGATAGGGCCAGGGAGGGGTTGGAAGTGGATTACCGCAAGATATTCGAGGGTATACCTATGGACAGATATGCCCGCCCAGACGCGAACAAGATACTCAAAAACATCTCCCTCTATTTTCCGGACCCTTCCGATCGGTTGATCTTCATCGATGGGTTTTATGCCCTGATAAGCAACATCTTGCAGGAAATGAGCCGTATCTTAGGGACGACCATGACGGAGAAGGCGGTCTCAGATATTGCAAGGGTCAGAGAGAACATCGTGAGGTTTTACACCGATTCTCTCGTCAAAGAGAGGGTGTTGGAGGCCTTTGACGCCATGGTGGACCAATTTACCATGTAAAAACATAAAAATGAGAAAGGGGATTGACCTATGAGATTTCCCATCGAAATGCTTGATTTAGCCCTTTCGCTTTGTCTGATGTTGTCCATCTATCTGATCATCATCATCGTATTTTTATATGCACGAAGGAAATACAAGGGCGGATTGATTGAGACGGTGATAAATCTGATCATCTGTACTGTTGGCTTCCTCTTTGCAGCCGATCTCTCACTCTTCCTGAGCTACAATTATGGCATCAAGGTGGCTTTCACCATCAATGTAATGTTTAAGATCGTCGCCATGATCTTTCTCTCTATAGGGGGGATGAAGTTTTTCGTAAAGTGAGTTCTCGATTGCTTTCCATTGAGCGAAAGCACGTGGAGGGCTCACGGAGCCAAAGACGGAAAGGACTATCAGCGGTCGATCGCATGGATACGGTTACAGGAGGACCGTGTGGTGGAGGAGGGACGATAGGGGAAAACTCGAGGTCGAACCCATGCATTCTTGATTCCGCGAAGTTCTTTTGCAGCTTTTTGAGAAAATGGCCGGAAATCGTTTGGACATGGTAAAATCATATTGATTTTCCCTCCTCTCTCCCGTAACATACCAGCGAGAGGAGAGCGGGTATGTCATGGGAGGGATGGATTAATTGGGTCGTCTCATGGGCCTATACCCCGTATGGGGTGGTGGCCCTTTTTCTGAATGCCTTAGCTGAATCGTCCTTCTTTCCCATTCCCCCCGATTTACTGCTCATCGCCCTCTCCATGATTCGCCCCCCGTGGTCCTTCTGGTATGCAACCGTATGCAGCGTAGGATCGGTCCTCGGTGGGGTCTTGGGGTATCTTCTGGGGCTCAAAGGGGGGAGGCCCCTACTACAACGCCTCTTCTCCGAGGAACGGATCAATCTGGTGGAGAGATATTATCAGAAATACGACATCTGGGCTGTGGGTATTGCTGGTTTTACCCCCATACCCTATAAGGCGTTCACCATCTCCGCGGGGGCCTTCAACCTCGACCTCAAGCGGTTCGTCGTTGCCTCCCTGGTGAGCAGGAGCGCCCGTTTTTTCCTCGTGGGCCTTGGAGTCTTCCTCTTCGGGGAGATGGTGAAATCATACCTCATTAAATATATCGATATCTTCAGCATTGTCGTTGTAGTTCTGGTGCTCTTAGGCTTTTGGGTGATCCACCTCTTTTCTAAGAGAATAGGGCGCGAGGGGAATCATCAGATCAGGGGAAAGTAGTATGAATCCGGCGATTTTCCGGGAGTACGATATCAGGGGCATTGTGGGGGAGGACCTCACGCAGGAGACGGTCCACGAGTTGGGAAAGGGATGTGGCAGCTATTTTGCCCGTCACGGGATCAAGCGGATCACCGTGGGGAGGGACTGCCGCCTGAGCTCCGAGCCCTTCCATAGTGTCCTCCTAGAAGGGCTTGTGGCCAGCGGCATGAAGGTCACCGATGTAGGGGTCTGTCCCACACCGTTGCTCTACTTCTCCATCGTCCACCTAAACCAGGAGGGGGGGATGATGATCACCGGGAGCCACAATCCTCCGGAATTCAACGGTTTTAAGGTCTGTGTGGGGAAGGACGCCATCTATGGAGAGGAGCTTCAAAGGGTACGGGAGATCACCGAAAAGCGGGATTACGTCCAGGGGAAGGGGGGTCTTGCCACCCACGATATCATTAAAGACTACCATCAGTATATCCTGTCGAACATCACCGTGGGTCGGGAGTTCTCAGTGGTGGTCGATGCCGGCAACGGGACCGGAGGGGTCGTGGCCGTGCCCATCATGCGCGACCTGGGGTGTCAGGTGGAGGCCCTCTACTGTGAGATGGACGGCCGGTTCCCCCATCATCACCCGGACCCCACGGTGGAGAGATACCTTACGGACCTCATTGCCACGGTCAAGGATAGCAGGGCTGATCTCGGGATAGGCTATGATGGGGACGCCGATCGGATCGGGGTTATCGATGAAGAGGGGAGAATCATCTGGGGTGATAAGCTCATGATCATCTTCGCCCGTGACATCATTCAGGAGAGAGGCGGGGGGACTTTCATCGGGGAGGTGAAGTGTTCCCAGACCCTCTACGATGAGATCGCTCGGCTCGGCGGTCGGGCCATTATGTGGAAGACAGGCCACTCCCTCATCAAGGACAAGATGAAGCGAGAGGGGGCCTTGTTAGCCGGGGAGATGAGCGGACATATGTTCTTTGCCGATCGCTACTTCGGCTTTGACGATGCCATCTATGCCTCCTGTCGCCTGTTGGAGATCATGGGCAAGACTGGCAAGAAGGTTTCAGAGCTCCTCGAGGGGATCCCAAAGACCTTTGCCACCCCGGAGATCAGGATAGACTGTCCCGATGACATCAAGTTCCAGATCGTAGAACAGGCCACAGAGCACTATCGCCAGAGGTACCCGGTCATCGATGTGGACGGCATGAGGATCACGTTCCCTGACGGGTGGGGACTGCTGCGGGCCTCCAACACCCAGCCGGCCTTAGTCCTCAGGTTTGAGGCCTCTTCACCAGGGCGGCTGGAGGAGATCAAGGGGATGGTAGAGGCGACGGTGAAGGAGTTGATGGAGGGGGTTCAATAAGCGGAGTTGGATCGCGGAACGGGAAGGCGAGGCGTCTCGGGGCCCACATGTCCATTGCCGGCGGGGTTTATAGGGCCCTCTGGCGGGGGCAAGAGCTCGGGTGTGATACCATTCAGATCTTCACCAAAAACGCCACTCAGTGGCAGGCCAAGCCTTTGACCAAACGTGATACCGAGGCCTTCCACCAGGCCCGGGAAGAAATGGGGATAGAGCCCCTCATCGCCCATAACAGCTACCTGATCAACCTCGCTACCCCTGATGATGCCCTCTATGAGCGATCCCTGGAGGCCCTGTGGGAGGAGCTGCAGCGGGCCGAGACACTAGAGATCCCTTATCTGGTGATGCACCCCGGATCCCATCGGGGAGCGGGAGAACGAGAAGGGCTGTATCGGATCGCCCGGGGGATAAACTTCCTCCATTACCGAGGCGGCGACATGGGCCTTATGATCGTACTGGAGACCACCGCAGGGCAGGGGACCAACTTGGGCCATCGCTTTGAGCACCTTGCCCGGATCATCGAGATGGTCGAAGAGGATCAAAGGGTAGGGGTCTGTCTTGATACCTGTCATGTCTTTGCTGCGGGTTACGATATGAATGCACCGGAGGGGTATGAGGCCACCATGGAGGAATTCGATAACGTCATCGGCCTGGACCGCCTCAAGGTCGTCCACCTCAACGATTCCAAGGCCGCATCCGGCACCAGGGTGGACCGTCATGAGCATATCGGTCACGGATACATGGGGCTGGAGCCTTTCCGCCTCCTGCTGCAGGATCCACGCCTGGCGGCTATCCCCTTTATCTTGGAGACCCCCAAGGAGAAGGACCTCAATGGAGAGGATTGGGATAGCGTAAACCTGCGGGTGCTCAGGGGATTGCTCTCGGCATGAAAGGCAAACTCGTTTCAAAGAGGCTGCATCAGATCATCGAGGAGGAGATCAGGCAGAACGGGCCCATCACCTTCACCCGGTTTATGGATCTCTGCCTCTACCACCCCGACTGCGGTTACTATGCCTCAGGCCGGGCGCGCAGGGGGAGGGAGGGGGACTACTATACGAGTCCTACCGTCCACCCCATCTTCGGTGCCCTGCTGGGCAGACAGATGGCCCAGATGTGGCGGCTCCTGGGAGAAGGCCCCTTCGAGATCGTAGAGATGGGTGGAGGGGAGGGATATCTCTGTTGCGATCTCTTGGAGTACCTAGAGAGGAACGAACCTCGATTCTATGACCTCCTCCAGTACCGCATGGTTGAGATCAGCCCCGCCGTTATCGAGAGGCAAAGAAATCTCTTGAGGTCCTTTAACCAAAAGGTGTCGTGGTACCGACCCGATCAGATAGGCCGGGCGCGGATGAGGGGATGTTTCCTCTCCAACGAGATCATCGATTCCTTCCCGGTGCATCGGGTGGTAATGAAGGGAGGGGCGTTGCACGAGATCCATGTGGATGCGGAGGGTGGAGGGTTCAGGGAGGTCCTACA
>CAYQOD010000142.1:0-5431 GCA_964419065.1 uncultured Thermodesulfobacteriota bacterium
TTATCAGGTCTGCTTTGGGAAGGATTTAAACGTTGATCTCTCGAGCATCGTCTCGGTGTGTGGTCATGTGGCCGTAGAGGCCGTTGTCAGGAAAAGAATCGCTATTTCCTTTGGTTGTAGGGATTCCAGGAAATATGGGGGTATAACCAGGGATAGGGTGGCTATCGGTGTGCCCATAGAGGTGGCACGGGATATGCTGGAGGCGCAACAATGATCATATCCGTGGCCAGTGGAAAGGGGGGGACGGGAAAAACCACCGTCGCGACCAATATGGCCCTGGCCCTGGAACAGGTCCAATTCATCGACTGCGATGTGGAGGAACCCAACGCCCACCTCTTCCTCAAGCCCCAGATAGAAAAAAAGATATCGGTCAGCATCCCTGTCCCCCGCATCGACGAGGATAAGTGCACGCACTGTGGTCGCTGCGCTAAAGCCTGTGAGTTCAATGCCCTGATCGTCTTCCCCCAGACCGTCCTGGTCTTCGACGAACTCTGTCACGGCTGTGGTGTCTGCCTCTACGTATGCCCTGAGGAAGCCGCAACTGAAGAGGAAAAGGAGATAGGGGTGATAGAGAGGGGGAAAAGGGATGGAATAGACTTCATCCACGGTCGGCTCAATGTGGGAGAACCCATGGCCACACCCATTATACGGATGGAGAAATCCCTCATAGAAAGAGATGGGACGGTGATCCTCGACGCACCGCCCGGAACATCCTGCCCAGTCATTGAGACAGTAAAGGGAAGCGCTTTCTGCCTGCTGGTGACCGAACCCACCCCCTTCGGTCTCAATGACCTGATACTGACCGTGGAGATGCTGAAGCAGTTATCTATTCCCATGGGCGTTGTTATCAATCGGGCCGACGTGGGAAATGAGGAAGTGCAGGAGTACTGTCGGCAAGAAGAGATCCCCATCCTCCTCGAGATACCCATGGACCGCCGAATCGCTCAACTCTACTCTGAGGGGATTCCATTGGTGGGAGAGATTCCGGAGTATCGGGATAGATTCATCGACCTCTTTGTACGGATCAAGGAAATCGTCGAAAGAAACGGAAGTGCATGATGAAGGACTGGAAGGACTTCTACCGTCATGATCAGGTGCAAGGTGAACCTACCGGCTACTTCGTCTACAATGAAACCATCCTCGGCCACTTCAAAAACCCCCGACACGTCGGCGAGATAGAGGGCCCCGACGGGCTGGCCGTCGTGGGTGATCCCAGTTGTGGTGACCATATCCGTCTTGCTATAAAAATCGAGGATGATAAGATCATTGATATCAGGTATAAGGTCTTCGGCTGTCCCGCAGCCATCGCCAGCAGCAGCATCCTGAGCGAATTGGCCATGGGAAGGAACCTGGGTGATGCCCTCATGATCACCGACGACGATGTCATTGAGGCAGCAGGGGGAATACCATCACGAAAGGCCCATTGCTCCCTGTTGGGGGTAGTAGGGCTTCACTCGGCCATAGCGGACTACCTCACGAGGAGGGAACAGGAAAGTTGATGCAGCAGCTAGCGGTGTTGAGCGGCAAAGGAGGTACTGGTAAGACCACCGTGGTCGGGGCCTTTGCTGCATTGGCAAAAAATAAGGTCCTGGCCGACTGCGACGTGGATGCTGCCGACCTCTTTATCATCTTAAAGCCCGAGACCATTGAGCGGTCTGATTTTTATTCAGGCCGTAAGCCGATAACGGATAAAGAACAATGCACGGGATGCGGGGTATGCACCGAGCTATGCCGTTATAGGGCCATTCAAGACGGTGAGGTGGACCTCGTGGGGTGTGAGGGGTGCGGTCTCTGTGCCTTGGCATGCCCGGAGGAGGCCATCACCATGAAGGATGCCCTCTGCGGTGAGTGGTTCGTCGCCGACACGCGGTATGGACCCATGGTCCACGCTCGGCTGGGTATCGGAGAGGAAAACTCAGGAAAGCTGGTAGCACAGGTGAGAAAGTTGGCCGGATCGATAGCGCAAGAGAGGAATCTAGAACTCATCATCATAGATGGGCCACCTGGGATCGGGTGCCCAGTGATCTCTTCCCTCGCCGGGGCTGACATGGCCCTGATCGTAACGGAGCCCACCGTTGCTGGCATTCACGACCTAGAGAGGTTGACCAAGTTGGCCCAGCACTTTGACATCCCCGTCCTGATCTGCATCAACAAGTACGACATAAACCCAGCCAAGGCCCTTCAGGTCGAGGAATACTGTCGGCGAGAGGACCTCACGTTAGTCGGAAAAATACCCTTCGATGTAGCCGTCGTTAAGGCCATGGTGGAGAAAAAGACGGTAATGGAATACCCTTGTCCAGCGGTCCAGAATGCCATCAGGCATATCTGGCATGAGGTTGAAGACGCCCTTAATGAGAAGGGGGATCCCCATGACCTAGAGGGAAGAGAAACTGATTAAAGAAGGGTGACAAAGGCGTTTTGTCGCCATCGCTAAATCTTAATATTTCCACTCCCAGTTTGGACAAACCTTCTGTTCTTAATTCATCTCTTTGTTTTCCCCCTTATCGTCCTATGTTGTACGCTATCAGCTTCGATAACAAGTCTATTTACCCCCTCACCCTTCTCTCCCCATTGACGAGAGGAGACTTCTTTCTCCCAATCTAGAAAAATGGTGTTCGTTTAATTTTGTGAAACAGGAAAGTTCTGATAGACATTCCAATCATATCTTCCAACTATGCATTATAGCAAACAAATTCCGCACATTTGTCTCACCTCAGTTTTTATCTCTGGATCTCAAAAAGATTTGACTTGATAAAGCCTATATTTTATATTCTGCGTGGTTTCAATCTGTCCTGAAAACCAGAAACAATTAGAGTGGGCAAGTATCTAAACCTGGGTTGACATCTTCGATCTACCTAAATATTATTCCAACTGGCCATTTGATGCCATACATTAAGGTATAAGTGATATAAGTATTGTGCGTGAGGTATAAGGATGTCAAAAAAAGGGCCTGAAAGGAACTGGTATAACCTGGAACCGGTTGAAGTCATCCGTTCCCTCCATTCTAGCTCCCAAGGTCTCAACCAAAAAGAAGCCCGCAAACGCCTCGATAAATATGGGCCTAATGAGATGGTAAAGAAGGAAAAAAAGGCCCCTTGGGTAATTTTCCTTGAGCAGTTTAAGGGCTTTCTGATCATCATCCTCCTCATTGCCGTGGTACTCTCAGCCCTTTTGGGTGAAGTTGTTGATGCCGTCCTCATCGCCCTCATCGTCGTCTTTGCCTGCGGCCTGGGTTTTATTCAGGAATACAGGGCCGAGCAGGCTATAGAGGCCTTGAAAAAGATGGCGGCTCCCCTGGCCTCGGTCATAAGAGATGGTAAAGAACAAGCAATTGCCGCCAGGGAGCTTGTGCCAGGGGACATCATTATTCTCAGGACCGGAGACCGAATACCAGCTGACGCCCGCCTTATTGAAGCCGTCAACTTTAAAACAGATGAAGCACCTCTAACTGGAGAATCTATCCCTGTCGAAAAGACCAGTGACCCCTTAGAGGGTAAAGTAGATATTGGAGATAGACGGAATATGGTGTTTATGGGGACGGCTGCTGTCTATGGTAGGGCTCAGGCGATCGTAACGGATACCGGTATGTCAACCGAATTTGGCAAAATCGCCGGTATGCTCCAGGAGGTCGAGGCAGAGCGGACGCCGCTCCAGATTAATCTCGATCGCATGGGAAGATGGATCGGTATCGGTGCCCTAATACTCTGTTTTCTCCTGGCCGGGATCGGTATCCTGAGAGGTCATGAAATTCTGGAGATGTTTATCTGGGGAGTAGCATTGGCGGTGGCTGCTGTTCCAGAGGCGCTGCCGGCAGTAGTTGTTATCAGTCTCGCGCTCGGCGTCCGACGCATGGTAAAACGCAATGCCCTCATGAGAAGACTTCCAGCGGTCGAGACCCTCGGCTGCACCACCTTTATCTGTTCCGACAAGACCGGCACGCTTACCCAAGATCAGATGACGGTTCGGCGAATCTATGTAGATAGTAAGCTCATCGCTGTTACCGGTGTTGGCTATGAACCTAAAGGGGAGTTTCACCTCGACGGCAAGATATTCGCTCCCGAGCAAAACTCTGCTCTCCAGAGAGTGCTCGACATCGGTGTTCAGTGCAACGACACATCCCTCACGTCCTCCAACGGCGTTTGGGAAATCAAGGGAGATCCTACCGAGGGCGCTTTGCTAGTGGCAGCAGCGAAGGCAGGCCTGTGGCAGCAAGAACGCACCAGTCAGTTCCCCCGCATCGGCGAGATCCCCTTCTCCTCAGAGACCAAGAGGATGACCACGGTTCATCAAACGTCCGGCGGCCCCATCGCCTACTCCAAAGGGGCACCAGAAGTGATTCTGAACTCCTGTAGTCATATTTACAGTGATGGAAAAGAAAGAACAATAGATAAAAAAGGCAAAGATACCATTCTGTCCGTTGCGCAGGGGATGGCGGGCGATGCCCTCCGGGTCTTAGGTATGGCGTATAAACGACTTTCCGATACTGCTGACATAACGGAAGCCGTAGAGCAGGAGATGGTCTTTGTCGGTCTTGTCGGGATGATCGACCCGCCCCGGGAAGAAGTCAAAGAAGCAATAAAGCTCTGCGACAAAGCAGGTATAAGATCGGTGATGATAACTGGAGATCACAAGATAACCGCCCTTGCTATTGCCAAGGAATTGGGGCTGTTAAAGAAGGACGTTGCCGTGAGTGGCGCTGAGTTGGATGAAATGGGCCCCGAAGAGTTTGAGGAGTTGGTAGAAAAGATAGAGGTCTATGCCCGTGTTTCCCCTGCCCATAAGTTGCGAGTTATCGAGGCGCTCGCTAAAAAGGGACATGTGGTGGCTATGACCGGAGATGGGATCAACGATGCTCCGGCTTTAAAGAAGGCGGATATCGGCGTCGCTATGGGTATCACCGGCACCGATGTTACGAAAGAAGCGGCTGATATGGTGCTTACTGATGATAACTTTGCCTCTATAGTGGCTGCCGTTGAAGAAGGCCGGGGTATTTTTGCGAATATCAAGAAGTATCTGATGTATTTAATTTCGTCTAATATCGGAGAGGTATTACTCATGGCTGGTGCCATCCTCTTCGGTCCGCTCATCGGGCTCCCGTACGGGGCCATACCGCTCGTTGCTATTCAGATTTTGTTTGTCAACTTAGTCACCGATGGTTTGCCTGCCATCGCCCTGTCCGTTGATCCAGCTGATCCTGATATTATGGGGCAAAGACCGCGCCCTCGTGGGCAGGGCATCTTTACCACACCAGTGGTTATACTCATGACCATCGGTGGCGTATGGTCATGTCTGGTAAACGTGGGCATATTTAAGTGGGCGCTCGATGGAGGCAGGGGTATGATAGAGGCGCAATGTCTGTGCTTTCTCACCCTGATCATAATACAATTCTTTAAGGCCTATAACTTCCGTTCAGATAGAAGGTCTCTCTTTG
>CAYQOD010000143.1:0-5428 GCA_964419065.1 uncultured Thermodesulfobacteriota bacterium
ATCCGTGTAGACATGGGCGATTAGCTCAGTTGGATAGAGCGTTGGCCTCCGGAGCCAGAGGTCCCGGGTTCGAATCCCGGATCGCCCGCTTATAGCTGTAATGGGATAAAGGGCCCTGTCTATATAGCAGGGCCTTTTTGTTGTCTCCCTCGGGAAATGGGAGAAAACCCTCGCCTTTAGTTCGATTTTTGTCCCAAAAGGGTTCAAGTCCCACCCTTGGCGGGATAGGCGGTGGAGACCTAATCCTTCATCTCGTCAAAAACCTCCTTTAGAATATCAACACAACGATCCATCTGCTCTTTGGTATGGTATGAGGAGATAGAAAGCCTCAACCGTGTGCGCTTCCGTGAAACAGCGGGATAGGTGACCACACCTGTATACAGGCCTTTTTGTTGCAGCCTTTTACTGACTTCACGAAGCCGCAGATCACTTCCGACCATAACAGGAATAACTTGCGATTTCGTATTGCCTATATCAAAACCAGCATCCGTGAGTTTTGTTTGCATATATTTTATGTTTTCCCACAATTGATCACGCTCTGTCTTATCCTTCTGATACAGTTCCAATACTTTCAGTATGCCTGCGGCGGTGTGCGGGGCCATGGCACATGAAAATACATAAGAACGCGCATACATTCTTAGATAGGTCATCAGCTTCATATTCCCTGCTGCAAATCCGCCGATAGCGCCAAACGATTTGCTGAACGTACCAATTGCGATATCAATCTGATCTTCGACACCGAAATGCTCAGCAACGCCTGCTCCCCTCTCCCCGAAGATGAGCGTTGCATGAGCTTCATCTAGTAAAATTTTGGCTCCATATTTTTTGCAAATAGGAATTATATCAGGTAAGTTGGCAAGGTCTCCATCCATGCTGTATACGCCTTCTATACAGACAATAGCCCTTTTAGTGTCCAAACTCCTCAATACTTTTTCCAAACTCTTTGGATTATTGTGGGTGAACACCTTAATATCTGCACCTGCTAATCGAACACCGTCATATATGGATGCATGTGAAAGCATATCTAATACTGCTACATCCCCAGGCCGTAAAAGTCCTGAAAGCGTTCCTAAATTTGCGCTGTATCCTGTTGGGAACACAATTGCAGCCTCCTGCCCTTTAAATCGGGCAATGGCGTCTTCAAGCTTTTGCGTGACATCATAATAGCCACTGAGGAGTGGTGCTGAAACCGCCCCAGTTCCGTATTGAATAATCGTATCTTGAACGGTTTTCCTCACTTCTGGATGGTAAGAATACCCTAAGTAATTATAGGAACAAAAATTCAGGAACCTCCTCACTGAATCTGTATATCGGTCATATACATCGAACTCAGAGATCGGGGCAGTCATAATAGGCTGTCCATATACCATATATTTTTTTCGTATGCCGTCTTGGACGTATTCCCAAAAATAATCAGTTACCTCAAAAAGATCATCACTCTCAAATTTAAGGAAATCTACCTGTGTATAGTCATCACAACTTATATTATTGATATCGATATTCTTTTTGCTCAATACCATATCGTTCTCCTTTTCAAGTTACCCTAAAAAAGAACTTGTTGCTTTTTGATGTAACTTCAATGTAATTGCCCTTAACGGCTTCGTCAACCCGAATGATAAAGATTCATATCTCTTAAATCTCTGACCACCTAACTAGATCGGGTGTATATAGTAAGACCCCACCCTCCTCGCCAACTCTCCCGTGTCTCTTTGCCCCATCGCTAGATTTAACCCCCTTCTTCCTGATATTCACATCCCTCTTGTTTGCAGACAAATTTGGCGCCTGTTTTTGTCCTCTTTTCCATCAGAAAAGGGGCGCCGCATTGAGGACAGGGATGAGGGATCGGCCTTTCCCACATGGCAAAACGACAGTCCGGATAATTACTGCAACCGTAAAAGGTCCTCCCCCGCTTCGTCCTCCTCTGAATTAATTCTCCTCCACAGGTGGGTTGTGGACATTTCACCCCTGTACCAAGGGATTTTGTGCCCTTGCAATCAGGATATTTAGAACAGGCCAAAAACGTACCGTACCTGCCCTCTTTAATCACCATCGGGCTGTTACACAGCGGACATTTTTCGTCGGAGCTCTGAGCTTCTTGAACCTTTATATTCCCCTCTTCATCCCTGCTGAACATCGTGGCGTTCTTACACTCCGGATAGGCGGAGCAGGAGAGGAACTCACCGTATTTCCCCCACCTGATCTCCATTCTGCTGCCACATTGGTCACACATTATCTCAGTCGGTATCCTTTCACGCTTCACGTTCCGCATCTGCTCTCCAGCTTGCTTTAGGTTTTCTTCAAAAGAGATATAAAATTCCTCCAAGACCTCCACCCAGGACACCTTTTCTTCCTCGATTCGATCTAAATTTTCCTCCATATGCGCAGTGAACCCGACATCCACAATGGTGGGGAAATTCTCAGCGAGGAGGTCAGCAATTAAAAATCCTAGCTCAGTGGGTTGAAATTTGCGCTCGATGAGATCTACATACTTCTTGTCCTGAATCGTGGAAAGGATGGTGGCATACGTGGATGGCCTCCCTATCCCCTTCTCTTCAAGCTCCCTGACTAAGGTGCTCTCCGTGAAGCGAGGGGGTGGTTGGGTGAAGTGCTGTTTGGGGAGAAGGGCAAGCAGGTTCAAGATATCACCGGAATTGAGGGATGGTAAAGCTCCCCCTTCGTCTTCACCTTCTTGATCGTCCTTACCCTCTATATATACTGCAGTGAACCCGGGAAATTTCATTACGCTCCCCACGGCCGAAAAGAGATAGGTATTGGCCCTGATCTTGACAGTCGTCTGGTCGTAGAGGGCCGGATTCATCTGACTTGCAACAAATCGCTCCCAAATCAATCTATACAAGGACCACTGCTCAGAGGTGAGATATCCCTTGACCTTTTCTGGTGGCATATCGAGGGAGGTCGGTCGGATAGCCTCATGGGCCTCCTGTGCCCTGGAACGACTTTTGTAGAAATGAGGCTTAGCCGGTAGATAATCTTCGCCAAACTTCTCCCAGATCAACACCCTGATCCCCTCAACTGCCTCCTGGGAGAGGCGGACGGAATCGGTCCGCATATAGGTGATGAGCCCTACCCTCCCCCACTCCCCGAGATCAATCCCCTCATAGAGCTGTTGGGCAATGAGCATGGTCTTTTTGGCGGTGAAACGAAGTTTTCGTGAGGCCTCTTGCTGCAAGGTGCTGGTGATAAATGGTGGCGAAGGGTAGCGTCTTTTCTCCTTCTTTACCACATCCTCGACCACAAACTTCTTTTCCCGCAAATCATCGATGATCCCTTGAGCCTCTTTTTCGTCGCTGATCCTAACCTTTTTTCCTTTGATCTGAGTCAGCTTGGCCTCGAAGGGGGGAGGCTTCTGAGGGTGTTGGAGTTGCGCAGCAATGGTCCAGTATTCTCGGGGGACAAAGTTTTTTATCTCCCTCTCTCGGTCACAGATAAGGCGGAGTGCCACCGACTGGACGCGACCAGCGCTCAGCCCCCTCTTCACCTTTTGCCACAAGAGGGGGCTAATCTTATACCCGACTAGTCTGTCTAAGATCCGGCGAGCTTGTTGGGCCCGATACAGACTCTCCTGGAGCCCTCTGTGATTTTTTGATGGCGTCGGTGACGGCCCGAGGGGTGATCTCATGGATGAGAACCCGATAAATCCTCTTGTGTCCATCTCCTAATTCTTCCGCTATGTGCCACGCAATGGCCTCACCCTCGCGGTCAGGGTCAGGGGCGAGGTATATCTCATTAGCACCGCGGCTGGCTCGCTTCAGTTCCCCGATGACCTTTTTCTTACCTTTGATCACCACATAGTGGGGCTTGAACCCATTCTCTATATCCACCCCGAGCTTCGTCTTGGGGAGATCCTTGATGTGCCCTACCGAGGCCTTCACCACAAAGTCTTTACCAAGGAACTTGGTAATGGTCCTTGCCTTAGCAGGTGACTCTACGACGATCAGGGGTTTTCCCATACATCACTCCTTCAGTTACGCACAAACATCTTTCCGCCTAATTGGCTGATCACACCCTTGAGCTCCAATCCCAATAAGATGGTAGACACGCGGCGGACCTCCATCTGACTCAACCTGCTGATCTCATCGATGTGCAGGGGGGTATGAGAGAGGAGTTGGAAAACACCCTGCTCCTCATCATTGAGGAGGGGGATCTCGTCATGCCTCGTCCTGCCTCCATATTGGGGAACGATCTCCGTCAATATATCCTGTGCCTCCTCTACCAATTTTGCCCCCTGTTTGATCAGACTATTGGTCCCTCGGCTGGTTGTTATACCTACGTTCCCAGGTACGGCAAAGACCTCTCGACCTTGCTCCAAGGCGTGAGAGGCGGTGATGAGAGAACCGCTATCCGCCGTGGCCTCCACAACCACCACTCCTAGGGAGAGGCCACTGATAATCCTATTCCTCCTGGGAAAATTTTTTCCTTCAGGAGGAGTAGAGAGGGAAAACTCCGAGATGGCCGCACCATGGTCGATGATGTCAAAGAAGAGCCTTTTGTTCTCCGGGGGATACACAATATCTACCCCGCAACCAAACACCGCGATGGTTCTCCCGCCAGCCTCAAGAGCGCCCAGATGAGCACAGGTATCTATCCCCCGGGCCATACCGCTCACCACCGTCGCCCCTGCAGCGGACAGCTCCTTACTAATCCTCTTGGTCACCGCACGTCCATAGGGGGAACCTCTCCGTGAACCCACGATGGCAACCATGGGGGGATTATCTATACCCAGTTCTCCTCGAGTATATAAGAGGGGGGGAGGATCATGTATTTGAAGGAGGTTTCGCGGATAGCGTTGGTCTCGAAAGGTGACGATGGATATCCCTAATCCCTCTGCCTTCCTGAGCTCCTCTATAGCAATCTCCTCTGCCGAAAATTCCTGAATGACCCTTACCGTCTTTTCACCTATCCCCTCGATGGCAGCCAGCTCTCGCCCGGAGGCGGCAAAAACCCTCTCAGGATCTCGGAATTTAGCAACGAGGTTTCGATAGAGGATAGGTCCCACACCAGGGACCATATTCAAGGCAATCCAATAGAGCTTGTCTTCCATCTCCAACCCCTATGGGGTTTTCTGTCTTATGCTACGCGGCTTATGTTCTTCGAACTCTTGTTATATAAGGGCTGGCTCCAAGAATAATTCCGTGCGGACCAATAGTCAAGGGGGGACAAAATTATTCGGTGACGGCCATGACCTCGTCTCCCACATGAATGGTGCCTCGGCTCCCCGTGATTAAGGCGGTGGAGGTCTTCTGCTGCGTCGTTATAACGACTAATCGTGCGACGAGATCGTCGGGAAGCTTGACCTCTTTCTTTGTGCGAGGATCTTTTTTTATGCCCCCCCTGCGGACTACCTGAAAGAGGTGTCCAGGTTTAACCTCATCACCCTCTCCTCGATCAATATAGACCACATCACCGT
>CAYQOD010000144.1:0-5425 GCA_964419065.1 uncultured Thermodesulfobacteriota bacterium
GAATTTTCCACTGCCGCAATAACGAGATCCGGGGCCCTGTCTGCAATGGGGAATAACAGGGGGGGTTATCCCTGCATCTTCCGTTTCAGCAGGGCCACGGCCTGGGGGAGGACCTTACCTGCGCTCTCGTGAAAGCGCAGGTGGGCGTGCTGGTCGAAGGGGGTCTCACCCTGGTTGATGATCACCAGCCTGACCCCGGTCCTCAGGGCCACGGCAGGCATGTGGGCCGCGGGCGTCACCACCAGGCTGGAACCCACTACTACGAATAAATCGCAACGCTCTGAGTGGTAATAGGACTCCCGCAGGTCTTTTTCGGGCAGGGGCTGTCCGAAATCCACCACGCTGGATACCAACCTCCCCCCGCACCCGCACCGTGACGCCCCCCTATCCTTATCCACCGTCGCCCCGCAGCGCTGGCACCGCAGTTTTGTGATATTGCCGTGGAGCTCTGCCAGCAGTTCCGGGCGAATCCCCGATTTGAGATGGAGGTTGTCCACGTTCTGGGAGATCAGAAATTTCAACGTTCCAAAGTCCTGAAGGGCCCGTATGGCATAGTGGGACGGATTGGGGTCTACCTCAGACCAGGGGCGCTGCATGGAGGGTGGGGGCAACCCCTTTTCCTGCCGGGTCCAGAGCCCATCAGGCCCCCGGAAATCCGGAAGTCCCGACTCAGTACTCACCCCGGCACCGGTGAAGACTACGAGGTAGGTGGACTCATAGAGCCACTGGGCCAGGGTCTCAACCCTCTGTTCAAGGTCCCCCTTCATCGCCTTGTATTGCGTGCGTATCCTGTGACAGCCAGATCATACACGCACACAGGTGTCGTCTTCCCCCTGATTTGATGATCTCAGCGACGCCTTTAAACCGAAGGAGAGTGAGGTGTGGAGAAATTTGGTATTTGAAAAAAGACCCGATTGAACCCCTTTATGTTTACTGGAGCCCCCCTATAAGGTCCTATTTCCTTCTCTGCAAGGGTCCCATCCAGACCTGGACTTCTGTCTTACCCATCTTCGGCTTCGCCACGATGATGATGCAGCTGCGGTCCCCTTTTGCAAAATTGAGGATGTGCGTCTTATGCTGGAAGCTATTGAGGAGTTCCCATCCCTGTTTGGGCATATTCACCTTAAAGAAATCCACGGTCTCGGGTAATTCCATCTTTCCAGAATAGTAGAGCACCCCCATGCGCAGGTTATAGCTCTCATAGACCATGGATTCACCGCGATCCAGTTCCATCTCAGGGGGTATCTTCACGTCTTCAAATTCAGAAACTGTGGGGGATAGCGCTGCGGTCTTTTTCCCTTCGTCCTTTGTATCTTTTTTCTGAAGGGATTTGGTGAGCCCTGCGCATCCTACGACAAAAAACAGAAGAAGGATGCATAGTGGCAGTAAACGTATGATACCTCTCTTGCCCATAATCATCCCTCCTAACCCTGAATTTTTCACCTTCTTATCATCTACTGAGGAAATCGTCAAGGCATTTATCATCTTCTCCTACAGTCCTACCAGAAACCGGTGAGGCTTTACGCTTGGCAGCCCTGATGTGAACGGGGTATAATCGTTTCACCCACGAACTGTAAACAATGGGAGGACACGATGTGCACGCTCGCCACGATCCCTGTGGCTCAGGTCGATCTGGAGGATACGACATTTCTCATCACCTTCATGCCCGACCTGCAGCCACTGCTGACCTCTATCGAACTGGTCGGCCTCTTGGAACCCCTCCTGCTGCGGGAGCGGGGTGACGGGAACTATCAGATTGTCAGTGGTTTTAAGCGGGCCGAAGCCCTGCAACGCCTCTCCATACCTGAAGCAGCAGCTGTCATCTATGATCCCCAGAATGCGCCGGACGATCTCCATGCCCTGCTCTTGACGGTGGGTCACAATCTGTTGCACCCCCTCAACCTCATGGAGAAGGCCCAGGTCTTGGGAAAACTCCTTTCCTTCGGGGTCGATGAGCGGGTAGTGATAGATCGCTACCTCCCCCTCCTCGGTCTTCAGCCCAATATGAGGATTTTACGGGATGTAACAGGGCTCTTGAGGCTGGAGCGAAAGCTTCAGGAATACCTAGTGACAAAGGGGCTTTCCCTCTCCACCTCGGCCCTCTTCCTCCAGCTCGATGCAGGGGCGCAGCGGGCAGTCACTCCCCTGCTGGAGGCGTTGCAGCCGGGAGAGAACCGCGTCAAGGAGATCATCACCTTCCTGCGAGAGATCTCCCTCAGGGACGGGATACCCATCCCCTCGCTCGTTGCCCGGAGAGAGATAGAGGAGATTGTCGCCGATCACCAAACCCCTCGACCACAGCGGATCGAACGGTTCCGGAGGCTCCTCAAGGAGATGAGGTTTCCCCGTCTCACGGTGCTGGAGAGGAGGTTCGCCGACTATAGACGTTCACTTGCCCTTCCACCACAGATCTCCTTTCACCCCCCAGCCTTTTTCGAGGGAGGGCAGTTCAGGATGGAGCTCCGGTTCAAGGATTTCGGAGGGTTCAGAGAGTTGGTTGGCAAGCTCCATCAGATCGTCAAACGCGAACCCAGGGGAAAAGACCCTCTCCACGATATCGTTAAGGCCGTTGATATTTAAGACCTCCTCTGCTATAGTGAAGCCTCGTCTTAAAAAGCACATATAGAGGGAGAAAGAATTGTTCGTTTTTGAAGGGGTTCTCGATTCCCTGCAAGAATAATGAGGAGGATGGCGTAACTATGGAGAGGATCAAAGTCGGGGTTTTGGGTGCCACCGGAATGGTCGGCCAGAGGTTTATTCAGCTTTTAGACGGGCATCCATGGTTCGAGGTGACAGAGGTCGCGGCCTCGGAGCGCAGTGCTGGTCGCACCTACGAGGAGGTCATGGGCGGAAGGTGGAAGGCGGGGGGGGACATTCCCCCGTCCGTCGCCGGGCTTCGGGTCAAGGAGTGCGTTCCGGATCTGGACTGTAAGCTCGTCTTCTCGGCCCTCGATGCCAGCGTGGCCGGTCCTGTGGAGGAGAAGTTTGCCCAGGCAGGATACGTGGTGAGCAGCAATTCACGCAACCACCGGATGGACCCTGATGTCCCGCTGTTGATCCCCGAGGTGAACGCCGACCACCTGGAGATAATCCCGATCCAGCGACGTCGCTGGAAAAAGGGGGGCTACATCATTACTAATCCCAACTGCGCCGCCATCGGCCTGGCTATGGCCCTTGCACCACTGCACAAACAGTTTGGACTAACCACGGTCATTGTGACAACCCTCCAGGCCCTCAGCGGCGCTGGGTATCCGGGGGTGGCTTCCCTGGACATCATCGACAATGTCATCCCCTTCATCGGCGGCGAGGAGCCCAAGGTGGAATCAGAGCCCCTCAAGATCTTGGGCAGATTAGAAGGGGAACGGTTTGTATACGCTGATTTCACCGTCAGCGCCTCCTGTACCAGGGTAAACGTGCGTGATGGCCACCTGGAGAGCGTGAGCGTCACGTTAAAAAAGAAGGCCTCTCTCGCCGAACTCATCGAGACTTGGGAGAGGTTTGATCCTCTGGCCGGTTCCGGACTTCCATCGGCCCCCTCCCCTCCAATTATATACAGGAGGGAGGAGGATCGTCCCCAACCGCGTCTGGACAGGGACGTGGGAAAGGGGATGACCTGTGTGGTGGGACGGGTGCGGGAGTGCCCCGTCCTCAACTACAAGTTCTTTGTCCTCAGCCACAATACCATACGGGGGGCGGCCGGGGCGGCCATCCTGAACGCCGAATATCTGTACAAAAAGGATTACTTATAATTTACGAGAGCGTTGGAGCCCCTCTTGCCCTACCACTCCAGCACACGGGGCGGCAGCAATCTTTTGAATAAGCGATGAAAAATAATCAGGTCAGAGGTTGAGAAATTGTTCAAGATTCTCCTGATCGGTAAAGGAACCGAAGATCGCCTCAAGATAGCCGACGAACTGAGAGCCCAACGGTTCATCTGTGATCACATAACCGCCGATGAAGACGTGGACGAAGAAATTGCAGACAGGGCCCCGGATCTCGTTATTGCGGCAGTGGAAAATTCCGGCAACGCCTCTCCCATAATCCATGCGCTAAAAGAGCTGAGGCGTGAACGGCCTATCCCAGTCCTGGCCCTCATACCCAAAGAGTCTCTGAAACACAGAAAAATCCCTCTGGAGATGGATGACTTCGTCATCGAACCGTGTGAATCAGAGGAAATAGTGATACGGGTTGAAAAGATCATAAAAGATACATACACCATTGAGGGACCGGATCTGATACGCAGTGGTGATCTGGTGATAGACCTTTCCCGACGGGAAGTCACCGTCGTGGGCAAAGCCCTATCACTCACGTTCAAGGAATACGAGCTCCTGCAATTTCTCGCCGCAAACCGTGGCCGAGTATTCACCCGTGAGACCCTGCTTAATAAGATCTGGGGCTATGATTACTACGGTGGAGATAGGACCGTTGATGTCCATATCAGGAGGCTCAGGGCGAAGATCGAGTGGGGAAGGCATACCTTCATCGAGACGGTACGAGGGGTGGGATATAGATTTAAGGAGAGCTCCTGATTCTTCAGCACCGCCGAAATTTTTTCGCTCTGTAATATTCCCGTAACAATTGGGTGATCAGATAACCGCAATCTCTGAACAAGGAGGTATACAGATGTCGGGCACCAAGGATGCAAAAGAATATGTGTTCAATGTAGTGAAGGAACAAAAGGTAAGGCTCATCAAACTATGGTTCACCGATATCCTGGGCTTCTTGAAGAGCTTCGCCATAACGGCTGCGGAGCTCCCTGACGCCTTAGAGGGGGGGATGGGATTTGATGGTTCCTCCGTTGAAGGATTTGTGCGGATAGAGGAGAGCGACATGATTGCCATGCCTGACCCCGCCACCTTCTGCCTCCTCCCGTGGAAGCCCAAAGAGTATGGAGTCGCACGGATGTTCTGTGACATCCTGCGGCCGGAGGGGAACCCCTTTGAGGGCGACCCCCGGTACGTGTTGAAGAGGGCCCTCCAAAAGGCCGCTGAGAAGGGGTTTACCTACTACGTCGGCCCGGAGCCTGAATACTTCTATTTCAGGAATTCCGAGGGGACGGAGTTTCTGGATCGGGGCGGTTACTTCGACATGACCACCTTGGATTTGGCGGTGGATCTGCGCCGTCAGACGGTGCTCCTCCTGGAAGAGATGGGGATAGCGGTGGAGTACAGTCATCATGAGGTGGCCTACAGCCAACATGAGATCGATATAAAATATACCGACGCCCTTACGATGGCCGACAATGTTATGACCTACAAGGCCGTAGTAAAGGAGGTGGCCTTGCAGAACGGGGTCTACGCCACCTTCATGCCGAAGCCTGTCTTCGGCATCAACGGAAGTGGGATGCACACGCACCAATCACTCTTCACTGGTGAGCAAAACGCCTTCTTTGATCAGAAGACCCCGTATCACCTCTCCAAGATCG
>CAYQOD010000145.1:0-5411 GCA_964419065.1 uncultured Thermodesulfobacteriota bacterium
TGGGGACTATTGACGAGGGGATCGAAATCCTGACCGGGGTGAAGGCGGGCAAGCGCAAAAAGGACGGAACCTTCGAGGCAAAAACGGTCAACTACCTGGTGGACAAGCGACTGCAAGAACTCTCAGAGACCTTAAAGGAGTTTGCCGCAGGAGAAGGTGAGAAAAAGGGGGAGGAAGGATAATAGAATTATCTCCTGATATGAGATGAAATGACCATATGACCTCACCAGCGATTTACGCTGAGGGGATTCAACCGCGAACCCAGACACCCCGCTACCCTGATGTGATGCAGCTTTTAAAGTGGGGGCCTTCGATTCATCATACAACTACTGGATGTACCTTTTATTAAATCTATTGATTAGGAGGGCACATGGTGGAAGAAAAAGGAACACTACAGAGGGGATTGCGGACACTATGGATTATGTGGGCAGGCATGTTCGGCTCGTTGTTCATATATATCTTCATCTGTCATCAATTGGGTGTAGGGAAAATGAGCCCCATGGGATCTGACTTTCCCATAAAAACGGTTAAAAATGCGCTCTACCTCGTGGTCATGGCCGAATTAGCTGTGAGCTATCTTCTTCGCAAACATCTGTTGAAGGCTCAATCTCCTCAATCCAGATTGAGACACCTCCAGATGACGAGCCATCGTGCTACACACCCTGCGGTGGCCCTCTATACCACCGCCGTGATCCTCTCTCTCGCTATTGCAGAGAGCATCGGAATTTATGGGTTGCTCCTCTTTTTGCTCGGGGAGGACTTCCGAACGCTCTATATGTTTATCGCTGTTTCAGCCCTGGCTCTGTTCTATTACCGCCCGAAGAGGGAGGAGCTGGAGGATTTGGTGAACGCTTACGCAGAAGCGAAGGAATCAATCCTTGACATGTGACCGATGACTGAGGGGATCAGAGACAGCCTGCTACATTAAGAGTGGCAACAAACACATACAGAGGACCAAAGATTTTCCCGTTTATTTCATGATCCCACAATTGAAAGGCCTTGACAAGAACCGAGGTGCAATCCTCGCGTGACTTACTATCGCTGCCAGGACGTCTCTAGTATTCAGGGGGCGAGAACTGATAGTTCACATGCGCGCGGAGAAAGGCCATGATGTTACTGCTACTGCCAACCAATATATCCGATTCAAAAAAGATATCATCCCATTCAATCGTCACGCCGTATCGCTTCGCGAGCTGCTCTTGCTCCTCGAGACTTATTTTGGGCACCACTTCCCTGTAGTGCAAACCGCTCGCATCTCGGGTAATTTCATAGAAGAGCAGGTAGTAGACAGACTCAGAATCATACTTGGCCTGGACGATATAGATAGTGCCACGTAACAGGATCAATCGGATATACCCTGTCGAGACCTTGTTGTCTTTGCTGAGGCTTCGAAACCGGTAGTCATTGCTGTGGGGCACTGCCGAGATGGTCATGGACCCCCCTGACTCCTTCGTGTAGGTCCCTGGTAGCCCGGATACGGCTACCGCCGAATAGGCATCGATGACCTCATGTTCGACCTCAAAGCAGCCCGTGGCAGCAAGGAGCGCCGCGGCCAGCAACATGAGACCTGCGGAGCGCATGACAAAGCTCCGTGTACCTCGACATTTTAAAAATGCTCTTTTCATATCCCCTCCATCCTTCGTCATATCATCGACGACTCCTCCTGGGCGCCGATGTCTCATCATAATGTATAAGTTTAAATCAAGTCTTGTATATGTCAAGGAGAGAAGTCATCGCGTTTGACCGCATTAAGGAGATGACCCCTGGCTCGGGATGCAGGGATGCACGACAAGAGGATTGAAAGGAAGGGTATTTCGTGCAATAGTGGATGTGGAGGAGGAACGCCATGAAGTTCGATCTTGTCCAACTCAAGCAGTACCTGGAAGGGCGATCCGGTGCAGCAGTTCACATAAGAGAGGTACGCCAACTGGGAGGCGAGGCCACCGGTACCGCAGCACTCAAACAGTTTGGATACGGCCGTCCATTCCTCGTTTCATATCGAGCAGGCGATCAGGAAGAGCAGGTCGTGTTTCACCGCATCCGGCGCAACTCCTTCGGGCGCGAACGGGAGGATGATCGCGTGGCGGCCATCTGGCTCGATTTCAACACCTTCAATCGTCTTCCGTCCCACGTCCCGGCCTTGGATATGATCATCAGTACAAAAGAGGGTAAGGTGCGGTCGATCGCCTCGGCCGGAGAGGTCTTGCTGGTGACGGCTTATCGCCCGGGCCATCCCTACGCTGACGACCTCGTGCGCATTCGAGACGAGGGAAAGGCCCGACCCCTGGATACCAGACGGACGGAGACATTAGCAGCCTATCTGGCTGAGATCCATCAGGTGAGACACGATGATCCCATCCTCTGGCGACGTCGGCTACGAGATCTGATCGGCCACGGCGAGGGCATCATGGGTCTGACCGACAGCTACCCCAAAGACCTCGCTTACCTAAGCGAGACCGATCTGCAAGCCATCGAGGAGACGGCCAACCGTTGGCGCTGGCGCCTCAAGCCACTGAGCCACCGCTTGAGCCAGATCCACGGCGACTTTCACCCCTTCAACATCCTCTTTGAAGAAGAACTTACCTTCCATATCCTCGACCGGAGTCGGGGCGAGTGGGGGGAGCCGGCCGACGATGTGAGTTGTCTGAGTATTAACTACCTGTTCTTCTCCCTTCAGCGGTTCGGGAGGCTGGAAGGGCCGTTCCTCGATTTGCACGAGGGGTTTTGGGAGCACTATCTCGCTGCCCGACAGGACACGGAGCTGATGGCGGTGATCCAGCCGTGGTTTGCCTGGCGCGCCCTGGTGCTCGCCAGCCCGATCTGGTATCCCGACATCCCGGAGGATACGAGGCGTAAGCTGCTGCGGTTCGCCCGTCGGGTCATGTCCATCGACTCGTACGACTATCGCCAGGTAAATCGATATATAGAGGATACCTAATGTCCACAGGACCCCAACCGGGCTTCGCCATCTGGCTTACGGGGCTGCCATCTTCGGGCAAGACCACCCTGGCCCATGCCCTCAAGGACCTGCTCTTGGATCGGGGGATCTCAGTCCAGATGTTGGACTCCGATGAGCTGCGCCGGAGGCTGACACCCAATCCGTCCTATTCGCCCCAGGAGCGAGACTGGTTCTACGGTGTCATCGCCCTTCTGGCCGAACTCCTCGCGGACAACGGGGTCAATGTCCTGATAGCGGCCACCGCCCCACGGCGGGCGTATCGCGAGGCGGCCAGGGCTCGCATCCACCGATTCGCCGAGGTATACGTCGATTGTCCACGAGACGTGTGCCGGGAGAGGGACCCAAAGGGGCTCTGGAAGCGGGCGGAGGAGGGCAAAATCACAGAGCTCCCAGGCCTCGGGACCCCGTACGAGCCGCCGGAGTCTCCAGAGGCGCGCGTGGATACAGGGAGGCTCTCAACCGAGGCCGCTGCCCGAAAGATCCTCCGTCAGCTGAAGGAACGGGGGTTCTTCTCTCGATGAGCGAAACCTACCGATGTCGTTCCCGGTTCCATCGTTGTCGGGTTGAGCCGGTTGTTCTGCAGTCGACACTACAGTAGCTTCCTTTCTCTCGGTACGTATCGGAAATACAGGGACAAATCAATGGCTACCATGATCATGTTTATGGGCAGGGAGAGGTCTATCAGGAGAAAACCGAATAAGGGATCCTCTCGGCTTGTAAGATGGGGAGAAATATGCTCTAATAAGTCCCCTGAGCCAGGGAGGGGGGATAGCTTTGTCGCCGCATTTCCCTCTGCCCAGCAGATCATCACTGGCTTTGGTCTTATCGGCCTTGCAGTCTTCCCAGGAGGTTATGGATTGAATTGGATTGAACAGATTGATACGGCTCTGTTGCGTGTGCTGAACGTTCAGTGTGCCAATCCCGTGTTTGATCGATTGCTCCCCCTCTTTTCCCGTGCAGAGACGTGGATGATCCCCTTGATCGGCCTCGCCCTTTTTATCGTGCTTAGGGAGCGTCGCAGAGGGATCTTTATATTGGTCGGCATTGGGTTGACCCTCCTTTTGAGTGAGACGATGAGCACGTGGGTGATGAAGGAACTCATAGAGAGGGCCAGGCCTTGCCACATCCACGAGTGGGTACGTCTTATGGGTTACTGCCCGAAGTCTCCCTCTTTCACCTCCACCCACGCAGCCAATTCCTTTGCGGCCGCCACGTTTCTTGCCTTTTTTTTCCCGCGGTGGCGCTTTCCCATGCTAGGCGTAGCCGTGCTGATCGGATATTTCCGAATATACAAGGGAGTACACTACCCCCTTGATGTGTTGGGGGGGGCGATACTCGGTGCCGGGTGTGCCTGGGCTGTCTTCCTCCTTTTCAGGGATCTTATCCTACCACGGTTTGGCATCACGTTGCGAGAATCCTCAAAATGTGTAGGAGATGAAGATTTATGAAGAAGAGACCAAAACCGATGTGCGCTCGGTGTCCTGAGATGACCAGTTATGTGGAACCCTATGGCAAGGGGCCTCTCTCGTGCCCCACCCGCACCCATGAAGCGACCATCACAAAGGCCCTGGAACAATACAAGGTCCCTGAGTTGAATAAGTTCTCCCTGATGGCATCCAGGCAGGAGGGTGAGGGATATCGAAAGGGGGAGCGTGAGATCTTCCCCATCAAATCACGGGTGGAGGAGATTATCGAATTTGCTCAAAAGATGGGATATAAGCGATTGGGCATCGCCTTTTGCATTGGGGTGAAATATGAAGCTTCTCTTTTGACAGATATCTTAGAGGGGCATGGTTTTGAAGTGATATCCGTCTGTTGTAAGGCAGGGGGGATACCCAAGGAATTCCTGGGTATAAAGGACGAGGAGAAGATACGACCCGGTGGGCACGAGTCGATGTGTAATCCCATCGCCCAGGCACAGATCCTGAACGAGGAGAAGGCCGATTTTAACATCCTCATGGGGATCTGTGTGGGGCACGACTCACTCTTCTTTCGGTACTCTGAGGCCCCGGTAACGGTGCTTTTTGCCAAGGACAGGTTATTAGGACATAACCCCGCCGCTGCCCTGTATACCTCCACATCGTATTACCGGAGATTGCGGCAGGGCTCTTGAGGTATATGTCTTCTTCGACTGCCGAGACCGATCCTGCGGAGAAACTGCTTTTCTAGATCATCTAAAAGCACCACTATCACCAGGTAGACATCGTCCCCTCTTCGGGCGGGCACCTAAAAACTCAGTACTTTAGACACAACGAACCTACGGCATTATGATTGAATATCCATACCTAGGTCTCTGTATTTTTTAATCCAACATGAAGAAAAATTCATTTTGTTTTAATCTTTAATTAATCTTGAAATTTCTATAATAGAACCGCACAGGCGATCACTCTCATGAAGATTTCACACCCCATGCAACCAAATCTTTATGCCAAATGAGGCTGGAGGAGAAGAA
>CAYQOD010000146.1:0-5396 GCA_964419065.1 uncultured Thermodesulfobacteriota bacterium
ATGGTATCGGTGGGATAGGTGATAATTCCTCCCTTCGTTAAGACATCCACCACCTTACGGATGAACCTCTTCTCAGGATTTACTGGATTGATCTTGATGATCATGAAACCATCTCCTTCAGTTTAATGTTTAACCTTCTCCATTATATCTTCTTTGCGCTTGGAGGGCCAGGAAAAATTTGCAAAGCATTAGGTAAACAGAGGATTATAATTGCTCCAATAGTCCCTCACGCTTTGGGAGTTGATTTTTTCCCTTAAAAAGGGATATCATTCAACCAATCTCAAAACTTTCCTTTTTAGGAGGGAAATAGATGGCGGATCAAGGGATAAGGCCGAGGATACCTGCCGCGATCAAGAGGTGAAAGGAGTTGAACATGAAGGTCCCGTTTCTCGATTTAAAGGCTCAGTATCAGACGATTAAACAGGAGGTTGATCAGGCCATCGCGGAGGTGGTATCAGAACAGCACTTCATCTTAGGACCGAAAGTAAAGGTCCTGGAAGAGACTATAGCAGCCTATTCCAAGGCCCGCCATGGGATAGGGGTGGCCTCGGGGAGTGACGCCCTGATGCTCTCTCTTATGGCGTTGGGTATCGGTGCGGGTGATGAGGTGATCACAACCCCCTTCACCTTTTTTGCCACGGCCGGCTCCATCTCCAAGGTGGGTGCCAGACCTGTGTTTGTGGATATTGATCCCCGGACCTATAACCTGGATCACACTAAAATTGAAGAGCAAATCACCCATAAAACTAAGGCCGTCATCCCTGTTCACCTCTTCGGCCAGTGTGCCGACATGGAACCAATACGGGAACTGACCCAAAGGTATGGCCTTTGGGTCATCGAGGATGCTGCCCAGGCCATCGGGTCCGACTATATCAGAGACTCATCCACCCCTCAACGAGCTGGAAGCATGGGTGATTTGGGATGTTTCTCCTTCTATCCTTCCAAGAATTTAGGGGGCTTCGGTGATGGGGGGATGGTGACCACCAATGACGATGGGTTGGCGGACCGTGTCAGGCTTCTCCGGGTGCATGGCGCCTCCGCCAAATACTATCATCAATGTATCGGTGTCAATAGCAGGTTGGATGCACTGCAGGCCGCCATCCTCCTGGTGAAATTCCGTTATCTAGAGAAATGGACTGAGAGGAGGCGGGAAAATGCCGCTTACTACGACCAACTCTTCGAGGAGCTAGATCACCAGAAGCTCGGTATAGAGATCCCCTTTGTCCAGTATGACAACCGCCATATATATAACCAGTACGTCATCAGGGTTACCAAAAGGGACGAGCTCAGGGAGTTCCTCTCCCACAATGAGATCGGTACCGATGTCTACTATCCGCTCCCCCTCCACCTGCAGGAATGCTATAGAGATCTCGAATACGGTGAAGGGGACTTTCCCCATGCCGAGGAGGCCTCAAGGGAGACCGTGGCCCTCCCTATCTACCCCGAACTTACCAGGGAACAGCAGGAGTATGTGGTCTCAAAGATACGTGAATTTTTCCGCCTTTCCGTCACATGAGATCTCTCCCTCTGAAAAGGCAGGAGTTTTTCTGGGCTGCCCTTTCGGGGCTCCTCCTATCTCTGAGCTTTCCGAATTTTGATCTCTGGCCCTCAGCGTGGTTTTTCCTCGTTCCTCTGTTACTGTGCCTCCGTGGCAAAGGTGGTAGAGACGCCTTTTTGCTGGGCGCCTTTGCTGGAGTGACCGCCTATCTCAGCCTCCTCTACTGGATTGTGGTGGCCGTCCATAGGTATGGCGGGATCTCTCTGCCGCTCACCATACCCATCCTCATCCTTCTAGTCCTCTACCTCAGCCTCTACTGGGGTGCCTTCACCTACTTCACCTCTTTCTTTAAAGAACATTTACGATGGGCCTCGCTCGTGGCCTTTCCCGCTCTCTGGGTGGGGTTGGAGTACCTGCGCTCCTTTCTCCTCAGCGGATTCCCCTGGGCCTTGGTCGGCTATTCGCAGTACCGCAATACACTTTTTGTTCAGATAGCCGACGCAACCGGCGTCTACGGGGTCTCCTTTCTTATTGTCTTGGTCAATACAGTCCTATTTCTCTGGTTCGTCAGTTGGAAGGAAGGGAGGCATATACCCCTCAAGGAGACTCTTGTTACCACGGGCTTAATAGCATTGACTCTTGCCTATGGGTTATGGAGAATTCATTCCCCAGTGACCACTGAAAGGACCCTGACGGTCGGCGTGATTCAGGGGAATATAGCGCAAGATGTAAAGTGGGATCGGGAGTTTCAAAAGGAGACCCTAGAGATTTACCGGAACCTCACCATCGGTCTTAAAGGGCATTCACCTCGGCTCATCGTTTGGCCTGAAACAGCCCTCCCTTCCTATTTTCCCTCGGGTACGGAATTGGACGGAGCGATTTTGGCCATCCCTCCACAGGTTAATTCCTATCTCCTCTTCGGGAGTCTCTCCTGTAAAAGAGGGGAAAAGGAGCCGAAGATCTACAATAGTGCCTATCTCCTCTCTCCCACCTCTCATATCCTGGGTCGTTACGACAAGATCCACCTGGTCCCCTTCGGCGAATATGTCCCGCTCTCTCAGCTGTTCCCCCTTTTCAACTCGCTGGTCGGCATAGGCAACATCTCCTCAGGCGAAGAGGCTACGATCTTCCAGCTTCCAGAAGGTAGGTTCGGGGTCTTGATCTGTTTTGAGGTGATCTTTCCAGAACTGTGTAGGGAGTTTGTTCGCGAAGGTGCCGATTTTATGGTGACCATCACCAATGACGCCTGGTTCGGGAGGACATCGGCGCCGTATCAACACCTCGCCCTCGCGACCTTTCGGTCTATAGAGAATAGGCTCTGGTTGGTCAGGGCGGCCAACACGGGGATCAGCGCCTTTGTTGATCCGTGGGGGAAGATTCGCACATCCAGCGGACTCTTTACGCGGGAAGTCTTAACGGAGGAGATAGGTCTCAAGGAAGGAGAATTGACCTTCTATGCCAGATTTGGAGATTTCTTCGCCGTCATCTGTTCTCTGATGGGGGCGGTCTTTCTCGGTTATACAGCACTGAAGCAGTTGATCTGAACCCCATCAAGGGTCTACCCTCTCTGCCTCTACGAATTCCACCAAGATGTTGTCGATCGGAAAGACAAAGGCGATACGTCGATTATCAAAGCCGCAGGCAGGAACCGGTTCACAGACTACCGTGCCGCCCTTCTCCTTAATCTTTTGTATCTCTTTATCGATGTCATCCACCTCGAAACAGAGGTGATGGATGCCACCGCCTCGGTGCAGAAAGTTCATTACTGGGGAGTCATCGGCTGTCGGTTCCAATAGTTCCAAGGTAACAGATCCATTCCACCCCAGCTCGAGAAAGATCGCCTTCACCTTCTGAATGGGGTCTTCCCGTGCCTCAGTAAGGGGCTCAAGCCCTAAGAGCTTTTGGTAAATCCCGCTGCTTTGGGAGACATCTTTGACGATAACGCCTATGTGATGCAATCTCATGGGAGACCTCGCGGAGGATTGTCGCTGAGGAGTTGTCCGGCAGCGGCCAAATTTTCCATAGAATGCTCGGTGATGATGATGCGCACATCTTCCGGTTTATCGCCGACGACGCGCACCATGGTCTGGGTTATTTCTTGGACGATCTTTTTCTTCTGCTCCTGGGTCTTACCCTGAATCATGTCGATCTTTATTATAGGCATGCTCTCCTCCTTTACCATTCAAAGTATGTATTCGTGGCGAAACAATACACACGACGGATTATTCCAGAACGAGCCTCTCATGGAAACAGAATGATTCCTTAATGACATTTCTTACTTGACATATGATTGCATTTTCATTTATTTATTACAGAAAAGATGTGTCAAATCAATAACAAATGCGATCCACGTTTTCTGAAGGGTAAAAAATTTTGAGGAGGGAAGGGGGTGGTAAAGAGACGGAATTTCTGAATGCGTAGGATGGTAAAGGAAACCATCAATAACTACAGAGGGCGAAAGGAGGGAAGCACAAATGAAACGAAGAACTATTGTGAGATTGCTGATAGGAGCAATGGTAGCTTTGGCCGGCGTGGCTCTCGTTTTGAGCTCATGTAAGAAGGCCCCGAAGCTTGAACGTCCTATCAAGGTGGGAATTATAGATTGCTACAGTGGACCGCCGGCAGTTTATGCCAACGACGCCCTCAACGGGTTTAAACTGGCCCTTGACGAGATCAACAAGGAAGGCATCCTAGGGACGAAGATCGAGTTTACCACCCGCGACACCAAGTTTAAGGTGGATATCGGTCTCAACATGGCCAAAGAACTGGTCATGAGGGAAAATGTGGACCTCCTCGTTGGCACCATTAGTAGCTCAGTCGCCATGGCCGTGTCCGATTTTTGCAAGGGTGAAAAGGTGCCATTCATCGTCTGGATCTCGAAGAGTGAGAGGATAACGGGCCAGAAGGGGCACCGCTATGTATTCTCGACGGGTGAAAACACCGCTATGGCTGGTAAGGCCGGGGGTGTTGCACTGTCGAAGAAGCCATTTGTCAAATACTGGATTGCCGGTGATGATTATGAGTACGGGCATGCTATAGCCGATGCCGTCTGGCGTAACTTGAAGGCACTAAAGCCCGATGTGGAGCTGATAGGGCAATCGTGGTGGAAGGTCGGCGAACCCGACCTTGTACCTTACTTTACCGCTATTCTGGCGGCTAAACCCGAGGTGGTCGTTGTTTGCGGTGGGGGTGCCACCATGACCAATTCTCTGAAGGCATGCAAGGCAACCGGCCTTCATGAGAAGGTTCAAGTTTATATGCACACCGCTACAGACCATGCCGTGCTCAAGCCGCTCGGCCCAGAGGCCCCTGAGGGTGTGATGGGCTCCATGGACTACCATTTCTACTATCCTGATACCGAGGCCAACAAGAAATTTGTCAAGGCCTTTCAGGATGCCTATGGTGAACCCCCTGGCTTTCCTGCCTTTCACGGTTACATCACCGCCTATTTTATAGCCGAGGCATATAAGAAGGCAGGTTCCTTGGACAGAGAGAAGTTTATCGATGCTTTAGAGGGGTTGAAGATCGATAGCCCCGCGGGGAAGGTAACGATGCGTGCCTGTGACCATCAGGCTGAACTACCGCTGTTTTTGGGCGTGACCAAGAAAGCGCCTGAATACGATTTTCTCATCTCTACCGATATCATGACCCTAAGCGGCGATGAGGTAATGCCCAGTTGCGATGAGATTAAAAAGGCACGTGAAGAGTAAGGGCGTGAAGACAATGGCGGAGGCCAAAGAGCTGGCCTCCGCTATCCATATGTTAGAATAATAAAAGATAATCACACAGAGACACCAAGACCTCAAAGAATAATGAAGAATAATCAATGGAGATATAAAATAAATCTTTGTGGCTTTGTGTGAGAAAACAAAAATGGATTTTGCGTGTTTAGTAAACC
>CAYQOD010000147.1:0-5378 GCA_964419065.1 uncultured Thermodesulfobacteriota bacterium
CTGGTCAAAGAGGAGGTCTTGCAACACCGTGACCGGTTGTGTCGGGCCGCAGAGGAAACCCAGAAGAGGAGAAAGAGGATTATCCAGAGGACCGAGGAAGAGGGGAAGAGGGTCATACGTTCACTGGAGGAGCGCTTCAGGGAGGTCTTGAAAAAGGCCGAGGAAAGCCAGGAAAGGATACCGGAGCTCAAAGGGGAGGTTAAGCGTATACGAGAGGATCTCAGGACCCACTTTCCCAAGGGGAGGCGGCGAGGTGGTGGTGATAAGATACAGAAAGGAGACCGGGTGGAGGTCATAAACCTAGGCAGAGAGGGGGTAGTGACAGAGATATCCCACGTTCCTCCCCGGGCAGAGATCTCGATGAGCGGTTTACGGGTCAAGGCACCTTTGGAGGAGCTCAGGTTCGTCTCCCGGGGAGAAGAAACAGGACAAGAGGGGGTGGGGTACCATCTCGCCCTGGAGCCCTTGGATGCCTCTGCCCATGGTGATCTCAATGTGATCGGTTTGAGGGTTGATGAGGCCCTCCCCAAGGTGGACAAGTTCTTGGACGATGCCCTCGTAAGGGGATGGGAGAAGGCCCATATCATCCATGGGATTGGTTCCGGAAAACTGAGGGAGGCGATACAGGGACACCTCAAGGGCCATAGGTGGGTGAAGGGTTTTCGGGGAGGAGAACTGACCGAAGGTGGTCCGGGGGTTACCATCGTGGAATTGAGGTGAGGCGATGGCAGGGTTCATCCCCCATGAGGTCCTGGAGGAGATCAGGGGACGGGCGGATATCATAGAGGTGATCTCCGATTATATGACCCTCAAGAAGGCAGGAAAGAACTACAAGGGACTCTGTCCCTTTCACCAAGAAAAGACCCCCTCTTTTGTGGTGAGCGATGAGAAACAACTATTCCATTGCTTCGGGTGTGGAGCAGGGGGCAATGTCTTCACCTTTCTTATGAAATACGAGCAGATCACCTTTGCGGAGGCGGCCAAGGCCCTGGCCCAGAGATATGGGGTGAAAATTCCCGCAGCCAGATCGGCGCCACAGGATGAGAGACGGGAGAACTTATTTGAGATCAACGCTACGGCCTTGGAATTTTATGTCCGTCAGATGAGAGAAGGGGGCCAGGGTATGACTGCCAGGGCCTACCTGGAACAGAGGGGGATAGAGAAGGAGGTCTGGGAAGGATATAAGCTCGGGTATGCACCCTCTGGGTGGGATGCGTTGATGACTCATCTCAAGGGAAAGGGGGTGAATCTGAGGGAGGCGGAGATCCTCGGTCTCATCATCCCCAAGAAGGGGGGGTGGTATGACAGGTTCCGGAATAGGATCATCTTCCCCATCTTTGACCTGCGGAACAGGGTGATCGGATTTGGGGGCCGGGTACTGGGTGATGATGGAGAGCCGAAATACCTCAACTCTCCGGAATCGTTCCTCTATAAGAAGGGGGAGAATCTTTATGGTTTGAATTATGCCAAGAAATACATCCAGCGAGAGGGAGGGAAGGTCTTCATCGTGGAAGGGTATTTTGACCTGCTCAGTATGGCGCAGAGAGGGGTGATGAATGTGGTGGCCACCTTGGGAACAGCCCTCACCCCTGGTCAGGTACGGCTCTTACGGAGGTTTGGGAAAGAGTTCATCCTTCTCTTCGACCCTGATGAAGCCGGTAAAAAGGCGGCCTTCAGGGCCCTGGAGATCTTCCTCCAGGAGGACGTATTTCCAACGGTGATCTCCTTGCCCGACGGATTGGACCCGGATGGCTATTTTCAGAGAGGGCGCTCCCTCCAGGCCTTATGGGAGAGGGCAGTCCCAGGGGTGGAATATGCCATGGAGATGTTGATGGAAGGACACGACCTGGGCGCGGTGGAGGGAAGGGCCAAAGCGGTAGAAGCCGTTCTTCCCTTCCTCCTCCAGATCAAGGATGGGGTGCGCAGGGATTTCTACCTGAAGCACCTGTCCGAGGTAGTAGGGGTAAGAGAGGGGGAGCTTCGAGACGCTGCCCTCAAAATGCGCAGGGGCGTGAAGAGGGGTGCAGAGAAAGAGCTCATGACCAGGATACACATATCGGCGGAAAAAAAGCTGGTGCAGATGCTGATTCAACATCCAGAGTTCATCCCCCTCGTGGTTCAGGAGGGGTTGGCGGACGGATTAGAAGATCGAACCCTCCAGGCTATAGCCGAATTGATGGTGCATGATTTTCAGCTCCATGGCGATCTATCCTTGGATAGGTTGTCGCTCCAATTAGAGGAGAGAGGGGTGAGCGAGGTGGCCCTCAGTCTCGCCTTTCAGGAAGAAGAGCTGGAGGAGGGGACGGCGGAGAGGATCATCGCGGACTGTCTTCGCAAGATTAAGATGAGGGCGCTGAAGAGAGAACTGGAAGGACTAAATAAGAAGATTAAGGAGGCAGCGGCAAAGAGGGATGAGGCTCTACTGAATTCCTTGTTGTCGCGCAAACAAACCCTCAAACGCCAAGAGGAGGGGTTGAAGAGGTCTTAATTGGAATTAAAGGAGAAGGGGATTATGACCTTGAAGGATAAAGGACTGTTAGATTTTGAAGAGGTTAATGAGATCATGGACTCGGATGACGTTACCTCCGAACAATTCGACGATATGTTGACGATGTTCGATGAGATGGATGTCGAAGTCATCGAGGATGAGAAGGAAACGGGCATCCAGAAGGTGGGAGAGGAGTTTGTTGAAGAAGAGAGAGTGGAGGAGATTGATGATATTGATCTCATCGGCAGAACCAGTGATCCCGTGAGGTTATACCTCCGGGAGATGGGGAGGGTCTCGCTCCTGACCAGGGAAGGTGAGGTAACCATTGCCAAGAGGATAGAGGAGGGCAAGAAGGAGGTTATCAGGGTCATCCTCAACTGCCCAATGACGGTGAAGGAAGTACTGAACATAGGGGAAGGTCTCCGCCAGGGGAGGATAAACATCAGGGAGATCACCAATGAAATCGATGATGAAGAAGGCTGCGTTGAAGAGGAGAAGTTCTACAAAGAGAAGATCCTGAGAATCATAAATCAGATAAGGCTCCTCGCCGGGGAAATCCAGAGGTTGAAGACAAAGGGGGACGTAGGTGAAGACAAACTGCGGAGGAAGAGAGAGGATATGGTCACTCTCCTCACCCAGATAAACCTCCAAGAACATCAGCTTGATGCCATCGTCGATAAATTGAGGGGATTGGTGCGAAGGATCGAGAAGGCAGAGGAAGAGTTGGCCACCGTCGCCAAGAGGATGAGGGTTCCCGCACAGAAATTGAGAGCCTTCCTGCGAGAGGTGAAGAGAGATCCCGGGAGGAAGAAATCCCTCTTTAAGGAGAGGGGGCTGAATGAAGAAGAGTTCGTGGAACTAGAAAAAGTGGTGAAAAACATCTACCGGAAGATCCAGCGGGTTGAACAGGAATCCGGCCTCCGTATAACAGGGATCAAGAGGGCCATTGAAGGAATTCGTTACGGTGAGGCCATGGCCAAGGAGGCGAAGAATGAACTGGTCAAGGCCAATCTGAGGTTAGTAGTGAGCATCGCCAAGAAATATACCAACCGGGGTCTTCAGTTTCTCGATCTCATCCAGGAGGGGAACATCGGATTAATGAAGGCCGTGGATAAATTTGAGTATACGCGGGGTTACAAATTCAGCACATATGCCACGTGGTGGATCCGGCAGGCCATCACCAGGGCGATCGCCGACCAGGCCAGGACCATCAGGATTCCCGTGCATATGATCGAGACCATCAATAAATTGATCAGGACATCCCGTTATCTCGTCCAAGAACTAGGGAGAGAACCTCACCCCGAAGAGATCGGCGAAAGGATGGAGCTACCAGTGGAGAAGGTGCGTAAGATCCTCAAGATAGCCAAAGAGCCTATCTCTCTGGAGACTCCGATAGGAGAGGATGAGGACAGCCACCTCGGGGACTTCATTGAAGATAAAAAGGCCATCTCCCCAAGTGGAGCCGCCGTCGTCAAAAACCTCGTGGAGCAGATCACAGTGGTCTTGACTACCCTCACACCGAGGGAGGAGAAGGTGTTACGGAAGAGATTCGGTATCGGGGAAAAGTACGACCACACGTTAGAGGAGGTGGGACAGGATTTCTCTGTTACCAGAGAGAGGATCCGACAGATCGAGGCCAAGGCCCTGCGTAAATTGCGACATCCCAGCAGGAGTAAGAGGTTGAAGAGCTTTGTGGACTATTGAGGAGATTTCCCCCCTACGAGGCTGAGCACCTGCTCAACGACAGTAGTGAGGGGAACTTCGTGCTGGCTCTTCTCTTCCATGTCTCGGATGATCACCTTCCCCCTGCGCAGTTCATCCTCACCGAGGATCAATACATAGCGAGCGCCAAATTTGTTCGCCCGGCGCATTTGCGCCTTGAGGCTGCGCCCTTCGTAGTCGACCATGGTGTTTACCCCGGCTAGGTTAAGCCTATAACTCAACCTGAAGGCCTCCCTTCGGGCCTCCTCTCCCAAGGCAGAGAGAAATAACGGTGGGCTCGAAGGGGGAGATTCCGCAGGCAGGATGAGCAGGAGGCGTTCCATCCCGATAGCGAATCCGATACCGGGGATATCCGGCCCGCCCAACTCCTCTATGAGGTGGTCATATCTCCCTCCGGCGGCCACGGCATTTTGCGCCCCCATACCCTTCGCCACCACTTCAAAGGTGGTCTTGGTGTAATAGTCCAAACCTCGCACCATCCTTGGGTTTACTTCATAGGGGACTCCGATGATCTCCAAATAGGTCTTTACCGAGGTGAAATGCTCTGCACATTCCTGGCACAGATAATCCCCCACGAGGGGTGCCGTGGCCACCACCTCTTGGCAGCCCTGAACCTTACAATCGAAGGTCCGCAGTGGATTTCTTTCAGCCCTCCGCTGGCAATCTGGACAGAGCTGAGGGAGGTGATCTCTGAGGAAAGTCTGCAAATCCCGCTTGTAGGGGAGGCGGCAGCGGGGACAGCCGAGGGAGTTGATCTGTAACGTACAATCCTCGATCTTCAAGACTGACAAATAGTGCATTAAAATGGCCATGACCTCGGCGTCGACCATGGGGTAAGAAATCCCGAAGACCTCTACATCGATCTGGTGAAACTGACGCAACCTCCCTTTTTGTGGCCTCTCATGCCTGAACATGGGGCCGATGGCATAGAGCTTGGCCATCGGATCAAGGGTATACATCTTGTGCTCTATATAGGCCCTGGCTAGGGAGGCAGTAACCTCAGGGCGCAGCGTGATGAGATCCCCGCTCCGGTCAGCAAAGGTGTACATCTCCTTCTCCACGATATCCGTCTCCTCACCGATGCCCCGTGAGAAAAGTTCCGCCCTCTCCACAATGGGCACCCGTATCTCGGAGAACCCAAAGCCCTCCAGAACCTCTCGGGCGCGCC
>CAYQOD010000148.1:0-5374 GCA_964419065.1 uncultured Thermodesulfobacteriota bacterium
GGAGGGTGGCCGCACGGTTGGAGCAGGCGTGGTCACCGAAATCACGGAGTAGGGACGGAAAGCGATGAGGATAATTATCACCCTTGCCTGTACAGAGTGTAAGAGGAGAAATTATACTACCACGAAGAATAAAAAGACGAAGCCGGATAGGTTAGATTTCAAAAAATATTGCCGTTTTTGCCAAAGGCATACCCTTCATCGAGAAATACGATAGACTCAGGGATTAAAGAGGGAAAGATCTCCTTGTATTCTAAGCCGAAATAATGTCAGGCCAGTAGCTCGAACGGCTAGAGCACCGGACTCCAAATCCGGGGGTTGGGGGTTCAAATCCCTCCTGGCCTGCCACCAATCACCCTTTTATTCTTTCTCAGTCCCATTCTATTCCTGAGTCAAGAGTTAGGGGGAAGGATACTTTATGGCTATCGATATCAGGAAAGTGGTTCAGTTCTTAAAGGAAGTCAAGTTTGAACTCAAACGGGTGACCTGGCCCTCCCGCAAGCAGACGTTGTCGGGGACAGCAGTGGTGCTGGTCATCGTCTTAATTGCGGCCCTCTTCTTAGGGATCGTAGACTTTGGTCTCGCCGAGTTGATCAAGATAATCCTAAGCGGTTGATCTCAAAAAAGGTGTCCGAGGAGAAGGTCTCACTATGTCGCAAAAATGGTATATTGTCCACACCTATTCCGGATATGAGAATAAGGTGAAGGCCTCACTGGAGGAGAGGATCAAAAAGTTCGAAGAAGAAAAAGAGAGACAAGGTGAGAAGGATGTGGGGGGGAAATATCTCTCTGAGATCTTGGTTCCCACGGAGACAGTTATCGAGCTCGTTAAGGGGAAGAAGAAGACCTCTTCACGCAAGATATTCCCTGGCTATATCCTCGTAAGGTTGGACCTCAATGATGAGACCTGGCATGTCGTGAAAAATACCCCGAAGGTAACGGGATTTGCAGGTAGTCGAACTCATCCTACCCCCCTTCCTGATGAGGAGGCTGACAAACTCATCGCCCAGATTACCGAGGGTGCCTACACCCCCAAACCGAAGGTCACCTTCAGTGAAGGGGAGAGTGTGCAGGTGATCGACGGCCCATTTACCAATTTTGTGGGGACAGTCCAGGAAGTAAGGCACGATAAGAGAAAGGTAAAAGTCCTGATCAGCATCTTCGGCAGGGCAACCCCTATCGAACTGGATTTCATTCAGATAGAACACAATTGATAAGGGAGGTATTATGGCAAAGAAAAAAGAGGTGATGGGATCTATAAAGCTCCAGGTACCAGCCGGACAGGCCACCCCTTCGCCTCCAGTGGGCCCTGCCTTGGGGCAGTATGGCCTCAATATCATGGAGTTTTGTAAGGCCTTTAACGAAAAGACCAAGGGACAGGAGGGCACCATCATCCCTGTAGTCATTACGGTCTATACCGATAGGACCTATACCTTCATCACCAAGACCCCGCTCACCTCGGTCCTCCTAAAGCAGGCCGCTAAGATTGCCAAGGGATCAGGGGAACCCAATAGAAGCAAGGTGGGTAAGGTTACCAGAGATCAGATCAGGGAGATAGCCAAAGTCAAGACACCTGATCTCAACGCCGATGATCTCGAGGCGGCCATCAGGATGATCGAGGGGACGGCCAAGAGTATGGGAATAGAGATCGTATAGAGGAAGACACTATGAGCAAGAGGGGCAAAAAATACGTGGAAGCCAGAAGGAAAATCGATAGGACTAAGAGGTATGACCTGGAGGAGGCCTTAGGCCTCGTGCCTGAAACCGCTTATACGCGCTTTGACGAGAGCGTCGATGTGGCCATTAAACTGGGGGTAGACCCCAAAAAACCCGATCAGATGGTCAGGGGAACAGTGATCCTTCCCCATGGGACAGGGAAGGAGGTGAGGGTCTTAGTCTTTGCCCAGGGAGAGAAGGAGAAAGAGGCCAGGGAGGCTGGGGCCGATTATGTGGGGGGAGAAGAGCTGGTGGAGAAGATCTCCAACGGCTGGCTGGAGTTTGACAAGGCCATCGCCACCCCTGATATAATGAAGGTGGTCAGCAAGTTGGGCAAGATATTGGGGCCACGGGGGTTGATGCCCACTCCCAAGGTGGGCACGGTGACCTTTGAGGTAGACAAAGCAGTGAAGGATATCAAGTCCGGAAAGGTGGAGTTCAAGGTTGATAAGGCGGGAATTTTGCACGTCTCCGTAGGAAAGGTTTCCTTCGGTCAGGAGAAACTGATGGAGAATATTCTCGCCCTCCTGGGCTCCGTCGTGAAGGCAAAGCCCGCCTCCAGCAAAGGGGCCTATTTGAGAGGATTCGCCCTCTCTACCACCATGGGACCAGGTATCAAGGTCGATCCGCTCTCTGTAAGAAACTTCATGAGGGTATAGTAACTCACTGTAAGGAGGAAGATGAGGGTGCAGAGGAGAGAGAAAGAGGCGTTAGTTGCAGATCTACATGAAAAGTTTAAAGGAGCCAAGGCCGCTATCTTGACGGACTTCACTGGTCTGAACGTGGAACAGATAACCCAACTCAGACGAAGATTGCAGAAGGGTGCGGTGGAATACCGGGTGGTCAAGAATACCCTCTTACGGCGGGCCTCTCACGAGACCGACATGGAACTCCTCGCGGAATACTTTGCAGGTCCCATTGCCATCGCCCTTGCCTATGAAGATCCTGTGGCACCAGCGAAGATCTTGATGGAATTCAGCAAAGAACAGCCGGCCCTTACGATAAAGGCGGGAGTAATGGGTGGGAGGGTATTTGCTCCGGAAGGTATTAAGGCCCTGGCCTCCCTTCCGAGCAGGGAAATCATGTTGGCCAAACTCGTGACGCTGTTAAAGGTCGTTCCCACGCGCCTTGTTCAGGTCCTCAACAACCCGATGAGAAGCTTTGTACAGGTCCTGGATGGAATTAAGGTAACGAAAGAAAAGGAAGGATAAAACAGAGGGGGTTTCCCCAAAGAAGGCTTAAGGAGGTAATATAGAGATGACACGTGCAAAGATTACGAAAGAGGATGTGATCAAGTACATTGAGGAGATGCCGGTTCTAGAACTAGCGGAATTGGTCAAAGAGCTGGAGGAGCGCTTTGGCGTGACGGCTGCAGCCCCCGTGGCCATGAGCCTCGCGCCTGGGGCAGGTGTGGCTGCAGCCCCTGTCGAAGAGGAAAAGACGGAATTTGATGTTATCTTGACCTCCTTTGGCGATAAGAAAATACAGGTGATCAAAGCGGTGCGGGAGGTGACCAACCTCGGTCTGAAAGAGGCCAAAGACCTGGTCGAAGGGGTCCCCCAGGCGGTAAAGGAGAAAACTACCAAAGAAGAGGCTGCGAAGGTCAAACAGAAGCTGGAAGAGGCCGGGGGAACAGTCGAAATCAAATAAGCAGGCCTGAAGATTTGATCCTATTCACAGAGGACTTCTCATATAACATGTATACATGGCCTTAAGAGGCCCAAAAATGAGGGGGGAGGAGTGCTCCCTCTCTCACCTAACGTTCAGTAAAAAGAGGAAATTCCATGGCACGTTCCATTATCGATAGTCGAAGGACTAGAAAAAGCTATGGCAAGATAAAGGAGATCCTGGAGACCTCCAACCTCATTGAGATCCAAGTAAGTTCTTATGACAGCTTCCTCCAGAAGGACGTCTCTCCAGAAGAACGCAACGATATCGGCCTGCAGAGGGTGTTTAAACAGGTCTTCCCCATCAAGGACTTCTACGAAACGGTGGAGTTGCGCTTTGTGAAATATCGCTTGGGTAAACCCAAGTATGATGTCCGGGAGTGCCTCTTAAAGGGAATAACGTATGCTGCCCCACTGCGGGTGACCATCCAACTCATCATCTATGATGTCCAGGAAGGGGTAAAGACCGGACAAATAAAGGCCATAAAGGAACAAGAGGTATACTTCGGCGAGGTCCCCTTAATGACCGATAACGGAACCTTCATCATCAATGGCACCGAGAGGGTGATCGTAAGCCAACTTCATCGTTCTCCAGGCGTCTTCTTTGATCAAGAACTACCCAAGACCCATACGGGGAGACCCCTCTATTTCGCCCGTATCATCCCCTACCGCGGGTCCTGGATCGATCTGGAATTTGACCAGAAGGATATCCTCTATGTACGGATCGATAGGAGGAGAAAAATCCCTGTCACCGTCTTCCTCAAGGCCCTCGGTTACTCCACCCAGGAGCTTTTGGACATCTTCTATCACAAAGAGAAGGTCTTCGTAGATCCCCACGGGTTCCGCAAGATGGTGGAGCCTGATCTCCTACTAGGTCAGAAGGCCCCGGCAGATATCATAGACCCCACAACCGAAGAACTCATCGTCAAAAAGAACAGGAAGATCAGCGAAGGAGTTATCAAAAAACTCGAGGCCGCAGGCATTGATGAGCTCTCCGTAGAAATGGATACGTTGGTGGGAAGAGTGGCCGCCAGGAACATCATGGACCCCGCCACCGGGGAGATCCTCGTAGAGACCAACCAAGAGCTGACCGAGGAGAAGATTAAGGAGATCAGAGAGCGCGAGATAAAGGAATTTGAAACCCTCCTCATCGAGGAGGTCAAGAGCAGCCCCTCCGTAAGGGAAACCCTCTTAGCGGACAAGATTGTCCTTTCTGAAGAGGAAAGGGACCGGTTGCCCCTCTCCGATCCTGCTATCATAGCCCAAAAAGAGCAGGAAAAGGCCAGCATTGAGATCTACCGGCGTCTACGCCCAGGGGACCCTCCCACCTTGGAGACTGCCAAGACCTTATTTACCAACCTCTTCTTCAACCCAGAGAGATACGATCTCTCCAAGGTGGGACGAATGAAGATAAATCATAAGCTGGGCCTGGACGTCCCGCTGGAGGTGACTACCCTCAGGTACGAGGACATCTTGGAAGTGGTGAAGTACCTCATCGGTTTAAAGGAGGGGGTGGGGAGCGTGGATGACATCGACCATCTGGGCAACCGTCGGGTGAGGACCGTGGGGGAACTCTTGGAGAATCAATTTCACATCGGTCTGGTCAGGGTAGAGCGGGCGATTAAGGAACGGATGAGCCTTCAGGAGGTGGAGACCTTGATGCCCCATGACCTCATTAATTCTAAACCCCTCACTGCCGTGGTCAGGGAGTTCTTCGGGAGCAGCCAGCTGTCTCAATTCATGGATCAGACCAACCCCCTCTCCGAAATCACCCATAAGAGGAGGTTGAGCGCTTTAGGCCCCGGAGGACTCACCAGGGAGAGGGCTGGTTTCGAAGTCCGTGATGTCCATCCCTCTCACTACGGGAGGATATGCCCCGTTGAAACCCCTGAAGGTCCCAATATCGGGCTGATCGTCTCCTTGAGTACCTTCGCCCGTGTAAACGAGTACGGCTTCATCGAGACCCCCTACCGCAAGGTAGAAGGCGGACGGGT
>CAYQOD010000149.1:0-5353 GCA_964419065.1 uncultured Thermodesulfobacteriota bacterium
GCGATAGATGCCCTGTGGTCAAAATGCAACGCCTGCAATGAAATTATCTACCAAAAGGAGCTCGAGCGCAATCTCAACGTCTGTCCCAAATGCAACTACCACTTTCCCATTGAAGCCCAGAAGCGGCTCTCCATCGTGGCGGACAATGAGAGTTTCAACGAATTGGACCGAGGACTGGCCCCTCTCGATCCCTTTTATTTTCAAGACCTGAAGAGGTATTCCGAACGGTTGAAAGAGGCACAGGGCAAGACAGGCCTGAAAGATGCCTTCGTCACCGGGAGGGGCGAGATTTACGGATTGCCGGCGATGATAGGGGTTTTTGACTTCGGCTTTTTGGGTGGGAGCCTGGGGTCTGTGGTGGGGGAGAAGATCGTCAGGATGGTTGAGAGGGCTATGGATGAAAGAGTAGGGGCGATCATCTTCACCTCCTCGGGAGGTGCGAGGATGCAGGAGGGGATCCTTTCACTCATGCAGATGGCCAAGACCAGTGCCGCCTTATCCCTCTTGCGGAAGGAGCGGCTGCCATATATCTCGGTCCTAACTGATCCCACTACTGGCGGTGTCACCGCAAGTTTTGGAATGTTGGGGGATATTATTGTCGCCGAACCAGGGGCCTTGATAGGTTTCGCTGGTCCCCGCGTCATCAAGGAGACCATTAAGGCCGAACTTCCGTCCGGTTTCCAGAGGGCGGAGTACCTCCTCAAGCATGGCATGATCGATCTGATCGTGGAGAGAAAGCAATTAAAAGATACGTTGGGCAAGTTATTAGCTTTCCTCTACCGCTGATGGTACCTTCCTCCATCACCTCACGATGAATTATCAAGAAACAGTGGCATATCTGTATGGCCTGGAGAGGTTCGGGATGGTCTTCGGCTTGGAGAACATCTCTCGCCTCATACAGGCCCTGGGTGAGCCTCACCGTAACCTCAGGGTAATTCACGTTGGAGGCACCAATGGGAAGGGATCAGTAAGCGTCATGATGGCATCCATCTTACAGGAGGAGGGATACCGGGTAGGGCTCTATACCTCACCTCACCTCATCTCCTTTACTGAGAGGATCCTGGTAAATGAAGTCGAGATATCCTGGGACGAGGTGGTACGGTTGACGGATCTGCTGCGCAGCAGGATCGAGGAGGAAAGGATCCCACAACGATTTACTTTTTTTGACTTCACCACCGCTCTGGCCCTCTACTACTTCTCCCTCCAGGAGGTGGATCTATCCGTCCTTGAGGTAGGACTGGGGGGGAGATTGGACTCCACCAACATCGTTCAACCCCTTGTCACGGTGATCACCAATGTGAACAGGGATCACTGTCAAATTCTCGGTGAGAGGATTGAGGATATCGCAAGGGAGAAGGCGGGGATCGTGAAGTATGGGGTCCCCTTGATAAGTGGGGTGGAACAACCTGAAGTCATAGCGATCCTGGAGGAGGAATGTCGGAGAAAGTCATCCCCGATGAGATTGGCGGGGAGGGATTTTGTCGGGAAACGGATCGCTCCCAGAATCTTCGATTTCCGCGGTCGTAGATGGAGGTTTGAGGGAACGAGCCTGGGGGTAGCGGGCCCTTATCAGGTCGACAATGCCACCGTAGCTCTGGGTACCTTGGAGGTACTGGATGAGATGGGATATGGAGTAGAGGAGAAATCGGTCTACGAGGGTCTGAAAAAAGTCCGCTGGCCCGGGAGACTCGATCTCATTCAAAAGTCGCCCCAGATCCTCCTCGACGGTGCCCATAACCCTGCTGCAGCCAGGTCTTTGAGGAAGGCCCTGAAGGAAGAGTTTGACTATAAACACCTCTCTATGATAATGGGAATTATGGAGGACAAAGAGGTTACCGCTATCATCGCGGAATTGGCCCCGTTAGCAGATCTTCTGATCGCTTCTCGACCCCACACCCCCCGTGCGATGTCTCCCCACACGATAGCCGATATCGCCCAGGCTTACTGTAAGGAGGTAAAGGTGATCGAGGACATAGGGAAGGGGATCGAATATCTGCGCGGGAGAGCACAGGATGATGATCTCATTCTGGTTACCGGATCTTTATTTACGGTGGGCGAGGCGAGAACCCATTTCGGGAACAAAGGAATGGAATGAAAAGATTTCCTCGTCACCCCTCTGTCTTGTTGATCTCCATCGTCATTATTCTGCTCCTCTCCCTGATCCCCCAGAAGACCACCGGATCTGAACCACGCTATAAGACCGAATCCCCCATCACCATGGAGGCGGACAAGCTCACCTACGATCGAAAGACGGGCGTTATCACTTTAGAGGGGGAGGTGAGGATCTTTCACCAAGACACCACCTTGAGGGCGGACAAGGTGATGTTCTATGAGGAGAGCAAAGATGCGGTGGCAGAGGGAAATGTGGTCTTGACGGAAGGGGAGGATGTCTTGCGGTGTGATCGCCTCGAGTTGAATATCGAGACAAAGAAGGGGGTAGTATATGAAGGCAGGCTCTTCCTCAAGAAAAAGAACTTCCATATCACTGGCAGCAAGGCCGAAAAGCTGGGGGAGATGCAGTACCGCGTCTACGATGCCACCCTCACCTCCTGTGATCAACGGGTGCCCTGGTGGGAGTTCTCGGCAAAGCGCTTGGATGTAGAGATCGAGGGGTATGCCAAGGGATGGTGGCCCGGTTTCCATATCAAAGACGTCCCCGTCCTCTATTTCCCCTGGGCCATCTTTCCGGTCAAGCGGGAGCGGCAGACCGGCTTTCTCTTCCCTGAATTCAGCACCTCAAGCAGATGGGGGCCCGAGCTAACCATCCCCTTTTACTGGGCCATCTCCCCAAACCAGGATGCCACCTTCTATCTGCAGCGCATCGGAGATGCCCGAGGAAGAGGATTCAAGGAAGGGGTGGAGTATCGCTATGCCCTCAGCAGCAGGGCACGGGGTGAGATCAAGGGCTTTTACCTCTGGGATGAACGGGAGGAAGACCACCGGTGGTCAGTCTTCTATGACCACGATCAGACCTTCGCCGGCGGATACTACCTGAAGGCGGACGTAAACTGGGTGAGCGACCGGGAGTACCCGGTTGATTTCGACGGCGACATCCCCGATGATGCCCTCATCGATGCCAGGTCTCGGAACCAACTCGAATCCATCTTCGCCCTGGGCAAGGAGTGGGAGTGGGGTGTGCTGGGGGCGGAGGTCTCCTATTTCCGTGACCTCACGGTGGACAGCAATCGCGCCACCTTGCAGAGGCTCCCGCAGGTGACCTTCTACCGCTTTCAAGATCAACTCCTGAACACCCCCCTCTTCTACGAGGTGGAGACCGAGGGCACCCACTTCTGGCGACAGGAGGGGATACGGGGTGGGAGGATAGACATCTATCCTAAGGTCTCAGTCCCGCTCAGGCCCTTTAATATCCTGCGGTTTGAGCCGTGGATAGGCTATCGGGAGACCATCTACTTCCCTGACAACGATCCAACAGGGGTAAAGGATGAGGTCACGAGCAGAGAGATATTTGATGTCGGGGCATCTTTCGCCACCACCATCAGCAAGGTATATCCCCTGAACCTGGGGCGTATTGCGAAGCTGCGGCACACCATAGAACCGAAGGTGGTCTATACCTATATCCCTAAAGTAGATCAGACAGAGAACCCTTATTTTGACGACCTGGACTCTATACCGCCTCAAAGCGTCGTCACCTGGTATCTCACCAACCGTCTGACAGGCAAGGTAGTAGACGAAGCAGCAAATGTCACCTACCCTGAGTACCTCTATTTGGAGATCTCTCAAGGCTATGACTTTTTCCCCCATCTCAGCTCTGAGGAGCGCATATCCAACCTGGGTGCAGAGATGAAAGTTGCGCCCTTCACCTGGTTATCCGGTACGATGGACCTCGAGTACAATCCCCACCGCCGCCGCCTCGATCTCTTCAATGCGGGGGTCAGCATCTCTGATAAGAGGGGTGATCAACTCGGGGTAGAATACCGGTCCACCGAGAACGATGTGGAAGAACTCAATGCAGATCTCGGGATACGTGTGATAGAACCCCTTGACCTTTTCTTCTCCTATCGTCATAATCTCCTCGATGACGTCAGGATAGAGACGGTATACGGTGTTGATTACCGTCACCAGTGTTGGGAGATAGCGGCCCGATTGTACGACATAAACCGTTCTCCAGACGGATTGAGGGACCATGAGCTGAAGGTAATGGTCTATGTCACCCTGTCAGGGATCGGGAGATTCAGGGTCAATTAAGGGAGGGCTGAGATGAAGGGAGTTATTTTGGCCGGTGGTCTGGGAACGCGTCTGTATCCCCTGACCAAGATCACCAATAAACACCTCCTGCCGGTATACGATAAGCCGATGATCTACTATCCCCTCCAGACCCTCGTCAACGCCGGCATAAAGGATATCCTCATCGTCACTGGGGGTAACAATGCCGGTGACTTCCTCAAACTCCTGGGCAATGGGAATGAATTCGGCCTCAAACATATAAACTACACGTATCAAGAGGGTGAAGGGGGAATCGCTGATGCCCTTCGCCTTGCTGAATTCTTCGCAGACGACGATAAAATATGCGTTATCCTCGGGGACAACATCATCGAGAAGAACATTAAAAAGGCTGTCGGGGCCTTTGAGCGCCAGAAGGAGGGGGCCAAGATCATGATCAAGGAGGTCCCTGACCCCCAGCGGTTTGGCGTCCCTTTCATAGAGGGAGACAAGATTGTCAAGATAGAAGAGAAACCCAAGGTCCCTCAGTCACGGTACGCCGTAACGGGTATTTATCTGTACGACAATACGGTCTTTGACATCATCAGACCCCTCAAGCCATCGGATAGGGGAGAGCTTGAGATAACCGATGTGAACAACGCCTATATCAAACGGGGGCAGTTGACCTGGGAGATCTTGGACGGCTGGTGGACAGACGCAGGGACCTTCGAATCCCTGCTACGGGCCAGTCAGCTGGTGGCTGAGACAGGGGCCAACAAAATGGATTGAGGATAACGGTGATCGCTGGGGTAAAGGTCAAGAGACTGAAGGTCATCCCCGATGAACGGGGCAGGCTGATGGAGATCCTACGGAGCGATGATGAGATCTTCCAGCAGTTCGGCCAGGTTTACATAACCACCACCTATCCCAATGTGGTCAAGGCATGGCACTACCACAAGGTACAGACCGATAATGTTGTGGTGGTGAAGGGGATGCTCAAGCTGGTCCTCTATGACCCGAGAGAAGATTCGCCTACCAAAGGTGAGATAAACGAGTTCTTTATCGGCGAACACAACCCCCTCCTGGTACAGATCCCCCAAGAGGTCTGCCATGGATGGATGTGCATCAGTGAGACGGAGGCGATAACGATCAACATCCCCACTGAGGTCTACAACCGGCAAGAACCAGATGA
>CAYQOD010000150.1:0-5336 GCA_964419065.1 uncultured Thermodesulfobacteriota bacterium
ACCTCTACCTCAAGCCGCACTGTCCCCTCATATCCCCTCTGCCGCGCCACCTGGGGATACGGGGGTTTGGGGTTTCCCTCATACCGGGGTGTGGCCTCTGAGGAATCCCCCTTTCGCTCCGGCGCACCCTCGCCCGGAGGCTCAGGTCCCTCACCAACCAGGGTCTCGACAAGCGTCTCAGTCCGGGCAGGGGCTTGATGCGCTGACGTCTCGATCTTCTGCTGCGAAGGTCTCACCACCTCCTCTTTTAATTGATCCTTGGCAGGGAGTGGTGCGCTCCGTGCCCTCTGGTGGGCCACCAGCAATACCTCCACAGAACCCGGTATCTCCCTGACCTCGACGACGGAACCCAGGGGGAGGGGAAAGAAGAGAACGACGAGGTGGAACGCCCCTGAGACTACGACACCGATAATCAGCCCCTTTACCTCTCTTCCCATTGGGTCTCCAGGGCAAGCTCATCGATGCCTGCCGATCGCACCAGGTCCAAGACCTCCACTACCCGCTGGTAGCTCACCTCCCGATCCGCCCGCAGGTAGACCGTGACGTCGGGGTCCCTATCCCACGCCTCCGTCAAAAGGGAGAGGAGGACGTGCATATCTGTCTTTTGACCCTCAAAAAAAATCTCGCCATCCCGCTGCAGGGTGATGGTGACGAACTCCGCCTTGTCCACGCTGGAGGTGGAGGCTGCAGGCAGGTGTACGGGGAGCCCCCGGTGGACGGTCATCGAGAGCACGGAGTAGATGAAGAAGACCAGCAGCAGGAAGACTACGTCGATGAGGGGGATCATCTCGATCCGGGGCCTCTTATTGAATTCCCGCCTGATCCTCACCCTCCCTCCTCTCTGTAGTCCAAGGGACTGCGGAATTCCTCTGTCGCTCGAAGGTGAGCTCCAGGCTGTTGGCAAACTTCTCCATCTCGCGGGCGGCGCGCTCGATACGGGAGCGGAAATAGTTGTAGGGGATCAGGGTCATGATGGCGATGGCAAGCCCTGCCGCCGTGGTGATGAGGGCCTGGGCGATCCCCTCGGTGACTACCCGGGGGCTTTCGATCTCCGCCGCCCCCAGAAGGTGGAAGGAGTTGATGATCCCGGTGACCGTACCGAGGATTCCCAACAGGGGAGCCAAGGTGATAATAGTGTCGAGGATGGTGAGATTCCGCTTCATCCGCTTGATCTCCTCTTCTGCACCCATCTCCATGGCCTGGGAGAGGGAGTAGTGACGGTGCACAATCCCCCCCAGCAGCACCCTGGCGACGTAATCCTTGGCCCCCCGGGCCCGCTGGGCCGCCTCCTCATAGAGCCCCTTCTCGGTCAACTGCAACATCTCACTGATCAAAAACGCGTCTCTCCCCCGCTCTGTTTCAAGCCAGAAGACGATCCGCTCCACGATGATGGCCAGTGCGATGAGGGAGCAGATCAGCAGGGGGTACATGATGGGTCCGCCCCTCACAAAGAAGGTCCACATACACCTCTCCCCTTTCCCTTGAGTTTTGTACGCTCCTGGTGCTCCATAGAAAAATCCCCGGCCCTAGAAGGAGACCGGGGATCGAGAGCGCCTCTACCTTCACGGCCTTACCTTCGAAGACCAGACGTGAAGCATAGCGAGGCAGGTCTTCTGGCTTGCGCATCCCCCTACTGCCCGCGCCTTCCCATCCCGCTTTGGCAGGACAGTGGCTCTTGCGGGGTTCGTCCGCGCTCACAGAGGCGGGTCCGCTCCCGCTTTTAACGGGATTCCCTTTCTTGCCCTCCCCTGAGGGCACCTCGCTATGGGTCGTGATCTATTTGTATCTTCTACCTACCAGGAATCCGTCAGTTTGTCAAACAGAAGGAGCATTGTTATGGAGTTAGCTGATGGCTCACTTCGTCAAACCGCTTCCTCAATGCTGGCTCACGTACAAATCTTTCCTGCAGCCGCTTGCGTGGCGGCCCCATCAGCATTGAGCGCTCCGCCGAGTATCTGCCCTGCTGACACAGATCTTCCCCTCAGAACATCTCTTTCAGGTAGAAGAAGAGAACAACCACGGAAAAGGCCAATTTGAACCCGATACCCACCATGTTCCCGACGAAAACACCCCACCCGGCCCGCAACGCCTTTTTCCCTTCCCGTCTACTGATGAGTTCACCCACTAATACCCCTGCAAAGGCGCCGACAAAGACCCCCCAGGGCGGGAAGAAGAAAATCCCTACAAACATTCCAATGATGGAACCCCACACCCCGAGCTTCGATGCCCCATACTTCTTTGCCCCCGCAGCAGGTACCAGATAATCCACGAGGGTCACGGCGATCATTAAGGCCCCCATGATGACCAAGAAGGTCGCGCTAAAGGGCTCCCACTTCTTGGCGAGGGAGAGGATGATCAAGGCCGCAAAACTGAGGGGAGGTCCCGGAATGACGGGCAAGATACAGCCGATGAGGCCGACCAGTGCGACAATCAATCCGAGGATGATCAGTGCGATCTCCACGGTGGCACTCCTTCCAGGTCTGTGAAGCGTAAACCGAACGGATTATGTGAGGACATCAAAAAGCGAGACCTGATACAACCCTCATTTCAGAACTTGTTGAAGAATTCCTGGAGCTCCTTAATGAGGGCGACCTTCGTATCTGGAGCGACACCACCGGCAAACACAAATTCCAGCGTAAAGACCAGGTTGTAATCCACCGCCGAGGTCTTGTATTCCTGGCTCGCGGTCACCTTGATGTCCTTCAGCTTCTTGCCCTGTTCACCCTTGAAAAGCTCCGATTCTCTCAGGATGAGATCGAGGGCCTCTTTGGCATCATTCGCACTCTCCAACACGACCTCGATCCCCTCGATCTCCTTGACGGCCTTGATAATCTTGTCGCGGTTTACCTTGATCTTCATACGCCCTCACAGAAAAATTGAATTGAAGTCACTGATTTCGGTATCACTATAGAGAATACGGAACCAGTGGTCAAGCCCTGAAATTGGGTTATACTCACACCGGTACGGAGCATTACCTCCTCACTATGTACCACAACCCCTTGCCATCGCACGGATTTCAGTATACCATACAACTATGGCAGCAACTACGGATAAAAAATCCTTCGTCATCGTTTCTTTTATCCTCACCCTCACCCTAGCCCTCCTGGCACATCCCTGTTGGGCTGAGGTGGCAGTGATACAAATTTATTACAGGGACGCCTCTGAACTGCTCCCTATGGTAGAGCCGTTCCTCTCCCCCGAGGGAAAGGCCTCCGTCGATGACCGGACCAATACCATCATCGTCAACGACACGGGCGAAGCGGTAGCCAAGATCCGTGCCTTCATTACACAGATGGACAAGCCCGCGGAACAAGTGAAAATCCGGTTCCGGTTTCAACAGGCGGATCTTTCGAAAGAAAGGGACCTCTCAGCATCAGGGACGGCCTCAGGAGAGGGATGGTCTGTTACCACCGGGGAAGGGGATGGGGATGGCGTGAACGTCCGCGTCAGGGACAGACGGGTAAACCAACGCCAGGACTCGGAATCCTTTATCTCGGTCGCCTCAGGGAGCACGGCCTATATCATGGTGGGAAGGGATGTGCCCTTTACGGAGCGATGGATCTACCTGAGCAGGCGATATGCCCACGTGGCCGAGACGGTGAGCTATCGGCGTATCGAGACAGGGATGGAGGTACGGCCTGTGGTTGCCGGAGATCGGGTACACATAGAGATCGTCCCGAGGATATCCTCCCTCGAGCCGGGGGAACGGGGGGTGATCCGCTTCGCCGAGGCCTCAACAAAGCTGACCGTTCCCAGGGGGCAGTGGGTGACCATCGGAGGGACCAGCGAGCAGGGCAACGAGGTCATCCGCGACATCCTCTCCTCCGGCAGCACTCAACAAGATTCCACGCTCTTACTGTCTCTGATGGTGGAATAGTTGGGACACGAACGAGCTATCTGAAATATATGCCGAAACGTGATATAATATAACCATGAAACCACGTGTATATATTGATACTTCTGTCGTTGGTGGTTGTTTTGATGAAGAGTTTGCTACCTGGTCTTTAAAGCTCTTTGATGAGTTCCGCGCTGGGATGAAAACAGCCGTTGTCTCAGACCTGACTCGCCGCGAATTGGCGGGTGCTCCAAAGAATGTAAAAGACGTTCTTTTAACGCTTTCGGAAGGAAGCGTTGAAAATGTCTTTCTCTCGGATGAGGCAGAACAGTTAGCTTCATACTATCTTGAGAATGATGTGGTAGGCAAGAAGCATATAGCCGATGCCCAACATATCGCAATCGCATCGGTGGAAAGGGTTGACGTGCTGGTAAGCTGGAACTTTCAGCAGATAGTCAATCTCGACCGTATTCATGCCTTTAATGCTGTCAATCTTATGCGTGGGTATCCAATACTGGAAATCAGGAGTCCACGGGAGGTTGTTTATGAAAAAGACGTTTGATGCCGTAAATTTCCAGAGAAAAGTACGCGCTGAATTGAGCAAGCAATACGTGGAAAATCGTGAGGCCTTCCTCAAGGAACTCAAAGAACAATACGGCATGTTAAAGAAATCAAAGGGGCGGCACACAGATAAGGTAACAACGGCACAAAAACGGTGACCATAACCCTTCAGGCTCCTTTATGGTACGCGACTGGTCGGAGTTGCGTCTTAAGGAGATTACATGAGGGGAAACAAACGGATGATGCAAAAATTCCGCCTTAGCGGGGTCAGCGAGCAGGACAACGAGGTCATCAGCGACATCCTCGCCTATGGCTCCTCCTCCACAAACTCCACGCTTTCACTTTCGTTGATGGTGGAGTAGTATTGAACGAGTTGTGCACAATGCCGATTTAAGGAGTTCCCTATGAAAGCCACTATTGAAATCACCAACAAGCATTTACTTAATCTTATTAAAGCAGTTTATCTTTCAGATTGGGTTATTAATGCCCACAGGATGTCTGATGAAATTGATGCTGATTCCCGCTCGTTTGAGCAATATGTGTTTGGGATGTTATATAATGCTGGTTGTAAAGATCTTATTGACTTTCATCCCCAATTGAATATGTACTTTGTCAATAATGACCTTGAAGAATCGTTTCACGAGTTTATTGATGACTATGATGATGAGACCTTTTGGGATGAGCTGGCGAGTCGCTTAGCTGAAAGAGATTATTATGAAAAGAATGAACCTAAAAACAGTGAAACTGATAAACAGAGAGCGAAAAGAGTTGCTGAAATTTTTTCTATCGAGGATAAATATTATGAAGAATTTGAGAAGGATGGAATAGCAAGGTTAAGCATACATAAATAACCAAAGCGGTACTGCGCGCAGTACCATGTTTACGCTTCCCACTGCTGGCATTGCACCTCGCCTCGGCTATGCTCATGACGATAGGGAAT
>CAYQOD010000151.1:0-5331 GCA_964419065.1 uncultured Thermodesulfobacteriota bacterium
AGGCCTCCAGACGTTGCGGGATTCCCTTTGAGTAATCCAACCGGTCTATCGACAAAATTATTTTTGTTTCGCCGATTTTCTTTCGTAATTTATCCACATCTCTCTGTACCTCAGGCCTCTCAGCGGCCTGTGCATATCCCTCATAATCTATTCCCATGGGAAATACATCCACACGTATGATGTGATCCGCGCCGGTAATTTGATTTAAGATATGTTCGTAGCCTAACAAGTTGCGTACATTACCGAGAAAATATTCTGCATAATCATAGGTATGAAACCCGATCATATCGGCGCCCAATAGTCCTTCTAAAATCTCTTTACGCCAGGGGAGCAGATGGAAGATCTCAAAGGAAGGAAAGGGTATATGGAGGAAGAAACCTATCGTTGCGTTTGGCATCCGCTCCCGTATAAGTTTCGGAAGTAACATCAAATGATAATCGTGTACCCAAATAATGTCGTCCTCGTGAGCGACCTCCATAACCGCATCGCAAAAGGACCTGTTCACGCGTTTATAGGTCTCATATAAGGATTCGTTATAGACTACATATTGTGGAAAGTAGTGAAAGAGGGGCCAGAGGGTCTTATTGCAAAAACCATGGTAGTAATTCTCTACATCGTTTTGCGAGAGAAAGACCGGATAACAGCTAAATTCAGAGAGCAATCTCGCTTCGAGGGCCTTTCTTTCTTCATTATCTCTTTTGTTCGAGGGGATCCCCGGCCATCCAATCCAGAGGCTATTGTATGATTTATAGAAGGATCCCAGACCGGTAGCTAAACCACCAACGCTCGGTTGAAGATACAATTCCCCCTTTCTCTTCTCAACGCTTAAGGGCAACCTATTCGAGACGATAAGAAGCCTGCGTGTGGCTCTTCTTCTCCTGTCCACCATTACCTTAATACGTTAGATCGTGGAGTACCTTGAAGGAGTACCACTACATTATATCGTTGAATTGATCTATATGCAAGATCAAAATATATTTGTTTAATGAACAGACCAGTATATCCTCTTCCACAGATGCCTCTGTTGTCAAAAGAAAAGGGCATCAAGATATTGATGCCCTGCACAAGACGTTGAAGAACTTTCAAACCTTAGAACTTCTCGCTGATCACCTTCTTTTTTAATTCCCCGATGGCCCAGGTGGGATTCAATTCCTTAGGGCAGGCCTCCACACAGTTGAAGATGGTATGACAGCGCCACAGACCATGCTTGTTGTCCAACACGCTGAGCCGCTCTTCCATTCCCTCATCTCTGGTGTCGAAGATAAAACGATAGGCCTTGAGCAGGGTGGCCGGACCAAAAAACTCCTTATTCGCCCAGAAGGATGGGCAGGAGGACGTACAGGAACCGCAGAGGATGCACTCATAAGCCCCATCTAAAAGCTTTCTGTCCTCGGGGCTCTGATACCGTTCCTTGTCTGTTGGGGGAGGTGTCTTCACGATAAGATAGGGCTTCACCATCAGAAGCTTCTCAAAAAATCCATCCATCTCCACCACCAAATCGCTGATGACGGGGAAGGATCTCAAGGGTTCTACCACGATGGGGTCCTTCTTCAGGGTATGAATCTGGGCCTCGCAGGCGAGCATGTTTGCACCATGTATGGTCATGGCACAAGAGCCACAGATCCCATGCCGGCACGAGCGGCGGTAGGAGAGGGTTCCATCCTGTTTCCACTTAATCTCATTGAGGGCGTCCAAGACTGTGGACCCCCTCGGGAGATCCACCTCATACACCTGGTAGCGGGGTTTTTCATCGGTTTCAGGATCATAACGGAAAATCTTAAATCTCCTCTTTGCCATGGTACCCTCCTTAGTGCTTCGATTCGCAAATATAGTAACGTATTTTGGTTATTTATGACATCGAAATTGCTCACTCCATTCGGCTTGAGCCCTTCGGTCTGAGCTCAAGGTCGAAGACTCATGGCCGAAAGCAGCACTAAGTCCTGAGTGAATAAATTCGTTATTGAATTTCTGAATCGAAGGACTTAGTATTTCCTCTCTTCTGGCGGGAATCTGGTAATTACCACCGGCTTGTATCCCAGCGTTATCCCCTTCTCTGTCTTCCAGGCCAACGTATGTTTCAGCCATTTCTTATCGTCCCTCTTGGGGTAATCGGTGCGAGAGTGCGCCCCTCGGCTCTCTTTCCTCTCCAACCCTCCGACGATTATCGGCTCCACAAAGTCCAGCAGATATCCCAGCTCCACCGCCTCCAGAAAATCGGTGTTCATCCGCAGTGATTTATCCTGGATCGCGATTTCCTTATATCTCTCCTGGAGCCCTTTTAAATCCTGCAGGGCCTTGGACATAGATTTCTGATTCCTGAAGACTCCCATGTTCTCCGTCATGGTCTCCTGCAACTGCTCTCTAATCTCCACCACCTTCTCTTTGCCTTTGCCCTCAAAGATTCCGGTGACCAACTCCTGGGCCGGTTCAGCAGCACCTTCAGGCAGATTGGACAGGAGTGCGCCTTCCTCCTCGATGAACTTGCTTATGGCAATACCCGTCCTCCTCCCGTACACACAGCATTCGAGGGTGGAGTTAGTACCCAAGCGGTTGGCCCCATGGTTGGAGACACAGGCGCACTCCCCAGCGGCATACAGTCCGATCACCGGGGTCTTTTTCTCGTCTTTGAGCACCTGCCCGTGGACATCCGTGGGGATGCCTCCCATGGCGAAGTGGGCCGTTGGCTGGATGGGAATGGGTTCCTCTAAACAATCCACACCGGCAAACTTCCACGCCAGCTCGTGGATCTGTGGCAACTTTTCCATGATGGCCTCCTTGCCAAGGTGGCGGAGGTCCAGATGGACATAGGCCTGGCCTTCAATGCCTCTTCCTTCATCGATCTCCGTCTGCTCCGAGCGGGATACCACATCCCGGGGGGCGAGCTCCATCTTATCGGGGGCGTATCGCTCCATGAAGCGTTCACCCTTGTCGTTGACGAGATACCCTCCCTCACCGCGGGCGGCCTCAGAGACCAGGATTCCGGAACGGTATAGGCCGGTGGGGTGGAACTGGACGAATTCCATATCCTCCAGGGGGAGTCCTGCCCGCAAGACTAAGCTGAGCCCATCGCCGGTATTGGACATGCTGTTACTGGTAATCTTCCAGGCCCGGGCATAACCTCCTGTTGCCAGCATCACCGCCTTGGCGTGAAAAAGGTGCAGACCACCATTGCGCAGATCCCAAACCACCACCCCATAGCAGCGGTCATCCTTCACAATCAGGTGCAGAAGAAAAAACTCATTATAAAACCGCACCCTCCGCTTAAGGCACTGTTCAAAGAGGGTATGGAGCTGGGCGTGGCCGGTCCTGTCGGCTGCATAGCAGGCCCTGCGCATGGGCGTCTTGCCGAAGTTGCCAAAGTGACCTCCAAAAGGACGCTGAGCGATCTTCCCCTGCGGGGTGCGCGAGAAAGGCACTCCCATGTGTTCGTTCTCGTAGATCACCAGGGGGGCCTCCTTCACCAATATCTCCTGGGCATCCTGATCACCGAGATAATCGCTTCCCCGTACTGTATCGTAGAAGTGCCATTCCCAGCTGTCTTCTACCTCATTCCCGAGAGAGGCGGCACATCCCCCTTGGGCCGCCCCTGAATGAGACCTGGTAGGATAGACCTTGCTGATCACCGCGGTGTCAACCTTGTCACTGGTCATCAGGGCGGCGTAAAGCCCTGCCAATCCTGCCCCCACTACTACCACGTCATGCCGATGCACTTCCATATCGCTCCTCCCTGATCTCAGGTCTTAAAGGGGATTACCGTTATGGTGCCAAGCATAAAGAGCACTAACCCTGCCACCATCAAGAGCCCCAAGATGATTAATCGCCAGGAACTCCGGGAGACATAATCATGCACGACGATCCAAATGCCGTTGATCCCATGGTAGAGCCCTAAGGCGAGAAATACCGTATAGAATAGCTTCCAGCCAGGTTGCGAAAGCCGTGCCGCCACCGTTTGGTACGTTACATCAGCCACCGGAAAGTAATGGGTGACCAGGAAATGGACAAAGAGGAGAATGAGGAGAACCAATCCCGATACGCGCTGAAAAAACCAGTGGAAGGCCCCACCACTGCCAAAGCCATAGTCCCTCATGGGTCACCTCCTTAGGATGTTAGATGTGAGAGAACGGGAATCGCTCCTGCTAAGAAGAAGATGATCCCGATGGCTATCAGGATCCAGAAAAGCCCCTTATGATACCAGGCCCCCCGGCCAAAATCTATGATCAGAATCCTGATCCCATTCAACGAATGGTAGATCACTACCCCCAGCAGGCCGATCTCTAAAAGCTTGAAGATCGGTTGATTCATGGTACGCATAAGCCTGTCAAACGCTGTCCCCCCGTTCGACAAAAAATGGAGGACGTAGATATGTAATCCGAGATAGAGGATACATAACAATCCAGTTACCCTCATCAACAGCCAGGACCATCCCCCGGTAAACCATCGGTACCTCATAATAACACCCCTCCTTTACTGCCGGCGGTATTTGGCCTCACCTTCCTCGTAGAGGTCACCACCATGGACATCATTGATCACCGTTACCGGAAAATCCTCTACCTCCAACCGCCTAATGGCCTCCGGTCCCAGATCTTCATAGGCGATGACCTCGGACTTTTTGATGCCCTTGGCGAGCAGGGCCCCTGCCCCGCCGGTCGCTCCGAGATAGACAGCCTTGTACTTCACCATGGCGTCTTTTACCTCCTGTGACCTTATTCCTTTTCCTATCATTCCCTTGAGTCCCCGCTCAATGAGTTTTGGGGAATAGATATCCATACGACCACTGGTGGTAGGACCTGCCGAGCCTATGGGTCGTCCTGGCTTGGCCGGGGTGGGACCCACATAGTAGATGATCTGGCCTTTTATATCGAAGGGGAACTCCTCTCCCTTATCCACGAGTTCAATGAGCCTTTTATGAGCAGCATCCCTTCCGGTATAAATAACGCCGGTAATAAGGAGTTTATCCCCACTGCGCAGACCCTCCACCACCTCATCGGTCAATGGCGTCGTTATCTTCTTCGCCTCAGCCATATCTCTCCCTCCTGCGTTTATATTACTTTTTCCTTATGCCTGTGGGCATGGCATTGAATGTTGACTGCCAACGATAAGCTGGCGATATGACAGGGGATCATATTCACGTGCACCGCCAAGGCCGTGACCCTGCCACCATAGCCTTGGGGGCCGATTCCCAACCGGTTGATTCGGGCCAGGAGATCCTCCTCTATTGCGGCGACTTCGGGATCAGGGTTTTTGCTCCCGATAGGGCGCAAGAGGGCCTTCTTGGCGATGAGGGCCGTCTGTTCGAAGGTCCCGCCAATCCCAACCCCTACCACGATCGAA
>CAYQOD010000152.1:0-5329 GCA_964419065.1 uncultured Thermodesulfobacteriota bacterium
CCCTAAAGCTATCGCCTAGAGGCGATAGCTTTATCTAGAGTCCCTCTTTGGCCAGGGTCTCGACCAGTTCTTTCTGCTTGGAGGTCAACTTTTTGGGGATTTTAATAAAGATGCGGACATATGCATCACCCTTCCCTTTTCCCTTCAGATGTGGGATTCCTTCCCCTCTCAACCGCAGTTTTGTATTCCCTGAAGTGCCAGGGGGGACTTTCACCTTTTTGATCCCATTCAGTGTGGGTACCTCGAGCGTGGTCCCTAGAGCGGCCTCGCTGAACTTTATCTCGCGGTCGATATAGATATCGTCCCCTTCCCTGGTGAAGAGGGGATGTTTTTGTACGTTAACGAGCACATAGAGGTCACCAGGAGGTCCCCCTGCTGCCCCTCTCTCACCCTTCCCCGCTATCCTCAGTTTTTTGCCCGTATCGATTCCGGGTGGGATCTTTACCGAGATCTGTTCGATCTTTCCATCTCTCTGGACGGAGATCGGCTTTTTCGCCCCCCCAGCCGCCTCCTCCAGGGTAACGGTGAGGTCGTAGATCATGTCCCTTCCCTTGGATGGTCTGGCACCACTTCGGGAGAAATAATCGGCGGCATCAAACCCCTCGCCGCCGGTGGTATGCTGACCGAAGGGTCCGGTAAAGGTGGTATACCTGAATCCTCCTGACCTCCCTCCTCCGAACAAGGTGCTGAAGATATCCGAGGTCCCAAAACCGAATTCCTTCAAGATATCTCCTATATCAAAGCCCCGGAAGATGTCCTCCTGGGTGTATCTCTGTCGGAATCCCTCAGCCCCGAAGGTATCATAGTTACGCCTCTTCTCCGGATCGCTGAGGACGGCATAGGCCTCATTGATCTCTTTAAATTTTTCCTCTGCCTCTTTATTGCCCTTATTCCTGTCCGGATGGTACTTCAAGGCCAGCTGGCGATAGGTCTTTTTGATCTCCTCTAAGGTCGCCTTTTTGTATACACCCAAAATCTTGTAGTAATCTTTCATAGCCTACACGTACCTACATTTCGATAGATTCGTGTGCATATATGTCTTTTATCAGACCATCCAGATAGACCTCAGGATCTTCTATCCCTTCTTTGGGGATGGGGAAAGAACTCATTCCCATCTTATCCCGTATTAATTTCAAGGCAGGTTCAAAGAGGTTGTCTAAGATAGAGAGGATCTCCTTGATATCCCTTTCCTCCCGTACTATCCAGGTCAACAGAAGATCTGTGGCCTCATCATTCAGATTGATCTCGATGCCATGTCTCTCCAAGAAGGATTTTTCAAAACCCCTGATCTGGTAATAGGTGGTGAGAACTTCCTCAAAGGCTGAGTTTACGTCCGTCTCCTTCTTTATCACCCTATCCACGACGAGATCCAGGCGACCGTCGGTAAAGATAGCCCCATATCGGTTCAGGAATTCCGATTTGCGGGTCGTTATATAGGTCTTCATCTCCTCACGTTCTTGGGCTACCAGGTCTCGATACCTCCTCAACCGCTCTTCATTATAAGGATCTTGTAGGATCTTCTGTAGCTCTCCCTCTGGGTCCTTGACCATCTCTTTGGTTACCATCAGTTCCTTGATATCAGTGGAGGGGAGTTTCCTCTCGAACTTCAGGAGGACCTTTTCAATTGCACTGATCAACCCTCGGGCTCCGGTGCGTTCTTGGTAGGCCATCTCGGCCATCTTCCAGAGCGCCTCATCCTCAAACTGGAGATCGATGCCGTACGAACGGAAGTCCTTCTCTTTACTCGTGATGATAGGGCTATGGGGGTTTTTCAGGATGTCGTAGAGATCCCTCACATCCAACTGGTGAAAGACGGCGACTACAGGTAGACGCCCGATAAACTCCGATTCAAATCCATAGTTGATCATGTCCTCGGCGGAGACATGTTTCAGGTATTCGGTCTTCTCATCCTTGGACTTGATCTCCGCCCCAAATCCGATCCCCTCTTTATTTATCCGCTTCTTGATAATATCCTCCAAGCCGTTAAAGGCCCCACTCACGATAAAGAGGATATTTCTGGTATTGATGAGCTTTTTTTCCCGCTTGCCTGTCCGGCGATATCGCTCGATGGCCTCCATCTGAGAAATGGGGTCATGGGGTACACGCAGGTCCACCTCAGTTTCTTCCATCGGTTTTAACAGGGCCCTCTGCACCCCTGTTCTCGAGACATCGGGTCCGATGATATTACCGCTGCTGGCGATCTTATCGATTTCATCGATGTATACGATTCCATATTGAGCCCGCTCTATATCACCGTTGACCTCATAGACCAGGTCTCTCAGGAGGTCTTCCACATCGCCTCCCACGTATCCTGTCTCACTGAATTTGGTGGCATCTCCCTTGACGAAAGGGACGCCGATCTTTTTGGCGATAAGCTTTATCATATAGGTCTTTCCCACACCGGTGGGGCCGGCCATGATGATATTGTTTTTGATATTTCCCATCCCTAGGCCTGATCCATCACCCCGTTCAGTCATGAATTTTATCTTGTTATAGTGCGTGCAGATCTTGGTGGCTAAGATCTCTTTGGCCTCGTCCTGTTTGACGATGAAGGAGTTGAGGTACGATATGAGATCCTCGGGCTTCATGTCGAAGTTGATTCCGGGGGATGGTCTTTCCGCGTTCTTTTCCCTCTCATCACTCTGATCAGGGGAGGTCTTGGGGACGAGGGTGGAGACCACCAACTTTACCTTATCGCCGTACCTTCTCTCAAGGTATCTGTTTAGTTCCTTCTCCAGTTGTTTCTGGTCAGGAATTTTGTCATCAAGCTCTTTCATTTTTTCTTCTATGCCTCTCGATCATGAATTTACTTTAATATAATAATTGTTCCTACCCGTTTCAATGACCCTCTGTCTCCCTTCATTCTGCAGCATCCTCGCAGGGGATGTCAATGGAAAGCTTTACTTTTGCCGGATAAGGTTATATTTTGAACGTATCGACAAGAGAAAGACCGATGTCATTTTATCGAAGAGATGCTATTGTCATATGCCACGACCTGATCCGAAAGCAGATACTCTGACCACGAAGATTAAAGACATCCTTGCCCACCGTGACATCAAGAGGGTGAGCGCAGAGGGAGGTTTCACGAGGGCTGCGGTTCTCCTTCCCTTGTTCGTGGAGGATGGTTCATACCAGATCCTTTTTACCAAGCGGACAGAGAGGGTGCGACACCATAAGGGGGAGATCTCCTTCCCCGGGGGGATTTACGAAGCCTCGGATGAAGATCTGTTGGCCACCGCCCTTAGGGAAGCCTATGAGGAGATCGGGGTGAAGCCGCAGGATGTACAGGTACTGGGGGCGTTGGATGAGATGGTAACCATGTCCGACTTTATCGTCTCCCCTTTTGTGGGATTCATCCCCTACCCGCATCCCTTTGCCCCTTCTCCTGAGGAGATCGAGGAGATAATTATCCTCCCGTTGAGATGCTTCCTGGATGAGGGGATCTTGACCGAGGAGTCCAGGGCCTATCAGGACAAGAACCAGATGGTATACGTCTACCGGTGTGGCCGACACACTATCTGGGGGGCGACGGCAAAGATTTTGCGGCAATTCCTCAGACTCATCCCTGCCGAGGGGCTTAGATGATGATCACCCGTTTGATATGCTTGATGATTTCGGAGGGGTCGTCGATGACCTGAACGATGTCCAGATCCTCTGGGGAGATATGGTTTACCGTGATGAGGGTATCCTTTATCCACTGGAGTAACCCCTGCCAATACTCCCTATCCACCAGGATGACCGGGAAGGGTTTGATCTTTTTAGTCTGAACGAGCGTTACCGCCTCAAAGAGTTCATCGAGGGTCCCGAACCCGCCAGGAAAGATGATATAGGCCACGGCATACTTCACGAACATCACCTTGCGCACGAAGAAGTAGCGAAAGTTCAAGCGGATATGGGCGTAGTCGTTGGGGGCTTGTTCTGCGGGGAGGTCTATATTCAGCCCCACAGACCTTCCACCCCCCTCCGAGGCCCCCTTGTTGGCGGCCTCCATGATCCCTGGCCCCCCGCCTGTAATGACGCTAAAGCCGTTTTCGGCAAGGCGTTTCGCCACTGCACGTGCCTTTTCATAGTATGGATCACCGGGGCTCACGCGTGCTGAACCGAAGATACTTACGGCGGGGTGGATTTCGGCGAGGGTCTCGAAGCCATCGACAAATTCGGAGAGAATGCGCAAAAGCCTCCAGGAATCCTTTACCGTGATTTCATCGATGAGGTATTGCCGTTCGAACATGGAGACGCCTCTCGAAAATTCATCTTGAAAAGGCCACTCTTCGCCTATATTATGACAGAGACCTTCTGAAGTCAACGATATTTGAATACATGGCCGGAACAATGGAACTGGTGAGAATACTCCTTGCATTCACACTGGTCATCGCCCTCCTGGTACGGAAGGTGGAGTTATGGATCACGTTGTGTATCGGAGGGCTTGCCCTCGGGTTTCTGTACAGGATCCCGTGGGTGACAATAGGTGTGCAGTTCTTCCTTGGGCTCCTGGAGCCCAGGACCATCAAGCTCGTCGTTGCCCTCTTTCTCATCCTCTTGCTCAGTGAGATCATGAAGGAGACGGGGGGAATGCGCACGATGATCGATTCCTTCGGGGCGATCACCCGAGATCTCCGGGCGGTGGTGGCTTTGTTGCCGGCGATGATAGGTCTGATACCCATCGTGGGGGGTGCATTGCCGGCGATGATAGGTCTGATACCCATCGTGGGGGGTGCATTGCTCTCGGCCCCCTTGGTCGTCGAGGCCTCTGATGCCTTACGGCTCTCCCCAGAGAGGAGGACCTTTCTCAACTACTGGTTTCGCCATATTTGGGAGTATTTTCTCCCCACCTATCCAGGGGTGATTCTCGCTTCAGCGCTGGTAGGGGCATCCTTGCGGGACATCGCCATCTATAATTCTCCACTCACCCTTGCGGCTATAGGAGGGGGTATCGTCTTCGGGTTTCGTGGGATAGGTAGAGGTGCGCAGGAGGAGTGGGCCAGGGGGATAGGGGAGGGGATGAGGGGGGTATTTTCCTCTCTCCTCCCGTTGTTGGTCACCCTGTTCATGGTCATCATCCTGAGGGTGGAATTGATGTATGCCCTGACGGTGGCCATCGGTATAGAGCTCCTGAGGGCGAGGATAGGGTGGAGGAAGATCAAGGCGATGATTGTGCACGTCCTCCTGTCCGCAAAAATCCTGCTCAGTATGGTTATGGTTGTCTACTTTCAGCGGATGTTGGAGGTTACCGATGCCGTCGATAGTTTTCATATGAGCCTTTGTCAGATAGGGGTTCCCCCTCTTTTCCTGGTGGTGGTTCTCCCTTTTACCATCGGCTTTATGACGG
>CAYQOD010000153.1:0-5273 GCA_964419065.1 uncultured Thermodesulfobacteriota bacterium
GACCTCTGGGACCTGCATCCCCTCGAACTCCCTCGGGCGCGTATACTGGGGATATTCGAGCAACCCCCGCGAGAAGGAATCATCCTCAGCAGCTCCCTCAGCACCGAGGACGCCCGGAAGCAGTCTGGAGACCGCATCGATCAGCACCAAGGCGGCCAGCTCCCCCCCTGTAAGGACGTAATCCCCGATAGAGATCTCCTCGTCTACGATGTCTCGCACCCGCTCATCTATCCCCTCATATCTCCCACATATCAGGACGAGGTGGGAACGTTGAGAGAGTCCCTTTACCACCTCCTGATTGAGAGGCATCCCCTGAGGGGTCATCAAAACGACCCATGCATCGGGATCATCTGCCCTGATCACCCGTATCCCCCTGATGATGGGTTCTGGCTTCATAACCATCCCCTTTCCACCACCGTAGGGGTAGTCGTCGGTCACCCGGTGCCTCCCCGCAGCGTAATCCCTGAGGTTGATGAGGTTCACCCTCATCAGTCCCTCTTCAAGGGCCTTCCCGAGGATGCTCCCTTCCAGCGGGGAGTGAAACATCTCAGGGAAGAGAGTGAGGATGTCAAAGATCATCTTCGTCTAAAAGCCCCTCCAGGGGACGGATGACTATCGTATGGGTATCTCGATCTATCGAAATGATTACATCTTCGATAGCTGGTATCAGGGATTCCTTCTCTCCTTTCCTCACTACGTAGACATCGTTGCTCCCTGTTGGGAAGATCTCCCCTACCTCCCCCACATGAACCCCCTGCTCCGTCACGACACGCATCCCCACGATCTCGTACCAGTAGTATTCATCATCTCCCAAGGGAGGAAATTCCGCTGGATCGACCAAGACCCAGTTCCCCCTCAATCTCTCTGCCTCCTCCTTGGTTCGGATCCCATCCAATGTGACCAGGAGAACCTTCTTGTGAGGACGAACCGTGGTGGGTCGATAGGGGCGAGGAGATCCTCCCTCTCGCTGGAGGTAGATTATACGGTACCGGGAGAAAAAATGGGGATCTTCAGGATTGAAGTACTCAATTCTGATCTCCCCATTCACGCCGTGAGGCCGTGAGACCTTCCCAATGACAATGAGGTCTTTCCCCACAGCCCTCGTAACTACTCTAGGATTTCAAGGACGGCCCGTTTGTTATTCTTGGTAGAGGCAGCACTCAAAATGGTCCGCATGGATCTGGCTGTCCTCCCCTGTTTGCCGATAATCTTCCCCAAATCCTCCTTAGCCACGGAAAGCTCAATGACGGATGTCCTCTCACCTTCAATCTCGGTCACCTTCACTGCGTCGGGATTATCCACCAATGCCTTAGCGATGTATTCAATGAGCTCCTTCATCTTCCGCCCTCCTTCTGTGATTCACCCCCTAGACCGCCCTTTGACATCTACACTACCTTCTTCGCGATTACGTTAACCCCTACCCGCTTCAGCAACTGAACTACCGTGGGAGTCGCCTGTGCCCCTCTCTGAAGCCACGCCGTTACCCGCTCCTTGTCGACGTGGATAGCAGGTGGATCTTGTTTGGGATCGTAGGTACCGATCCTCTCGATAAACCTCCCATCCCGTGGGGCCCGGGCATCACTCACAATAATGCGATAAAAAGGTTTTTTCTTTGTCCCAAACCGTGCCAATCGGATTTTAACTGCCATCTCTCGCTTTTCACCTCCCTTCCGGAGATTATTATCCTCATAAGCAGCTTATTGCATCAGGGAGGAGATATTGGGGAAAGGACCCTTTCTCCCCCTCCCCTGCAACTGTTTAATCATCTTTTTCGTCATCGCAAACTGCTTGAGGAGTCTATTGACATCCTGAACCGTGGTCCCGCTCCCTTTGGCGATGCGAAGCCTCCTGCTCCCGTTGATGATGCGGTAGTTCCTTCGCTCTTCGCTGGTCATGGAATTGATTATAGCATCCAAACGCACCATCTGTCTCTCATTCGGACGAAACGCCTTGGCCCCCTTCAGTTTGCTCAATCCTGGGATCATGCCCAGGAGATCTTCCAGTGAGCCCATCTTCCTGATCTGACGAAGCTGATCCCGAAAATCCTCCAAGGTAAACTCATCCCTCCTCAGCTTCCTCTCCAGGGTCTCGGCCTGGCGTTCGTCAAAGGTAGCCTGAGCCTTCTCTATAAGGGACAGGACATCCCCCATCCCCAATATCCGGGAGGCCATCCTGTCTGGGTGGAAAACCTCCCAGGCGTCGAGTTTTTCTCCGGTGCCGATAAACTTTATTGGTTTCTGCGTAACCGTCTTTATGGACAGGGCTGCTCCTCCCCGGGCATCTCCGTCCATCTTGGTCAGAACGACCCCGCTTATCCCCACGGCATCATTGAACCCCTTAGCCACGTTGACCGCATCCTGTCCGGTCATGGCATCAGCCACGAGGAGTATTTCATGAGGGCTCAATACATCCTTTATGTCCCTCAGCTCTTCCATCAACGCCTCATCGATATGGAGGCGACCGGCAGTATCGAGGATGAGGGTGTCAAGGCCCAGCCCCTTGGCCTGGTCTCGGGCCTTTTGCACAATCTGCACGGGGCCGTCGCCAGCCTCAGGGGTATAGCATGGTATCCCTAAGATCTCTCCTAGCTTACTTAACTGCTCGATAGCCGCCGGCCGATAGGGGTCGGCGGGGATGAGGTAGGGCCTGCGCTTTTGCCCCCGCAGATATCCGGCCATCTTGCCCGCTGTGGTAGTCTTGCCTGAACCTTGAAGCCCTACCAACATGATGGAGATGGGGGGAGACCCCGCCTGTCGCAAGCTATTATCCTCCCCCCCGCCCATCAACCTGATCAATTCCTCATGGACGATCTTGATCACCTGTTGGGCAGGGGTGAGGCTCTCCATGACCTCGTGTCCAATGGCTCGTTCTTCCACGCTCGCTATAAAATCCTTCACCACCTTATAGTTGACGTCCGCCTCCAAGAGGACAAGCCGCACCTCACGCAGGGATTCCCTCATCTCCTTTTCGGTCAGCTTTCCCCGACCCTTTAGCTTTTTGAAGACCTGATTTAATCGTTCAGTGAGGTTTTCAAACATGCCCTGCGTCCGCAAAATTTTTAAACCAAATTGATACTGTAGATGAGCGCCCCTTGGTTGTCAAGGCCTCTTTTTCCCTTAGATGGGGAACAATCGCTTGTACCACGGCCTCTCCCCTTCCGCCTCGCCATCCTTCTGCGCAGGTGCACCAGGGGTCTTCTCCGCCTTCACAAATTCGCATCGCAACTCTTCAGCCGACATGTCCTCATCACCGACGATAACGATCTGCAGCCCGTATTTCCGCTCGATGGCATTGAGGTCATCACGCTTGTAATTGAGGAGATATTCAGCCACCGCCTTGGGAAGGGTCCCCCTGATCATCCACAGGTCATCCTGGACCACCTTCTCCTGAATTTTTCTCAAGACGGTCAGGGCCATGGAGTACGGAGATCTGCTCCTTCCCCTCCCCTTGCAATACTGACAGGTGGTATAGACCCCGTCACTGAGAGATGGTTTGAGCCGTTGGCGGGAGAGCTCCAGGAGCCCAAATCTCGATATCCGCGACATATCCACCTTTGCCCTCTCCTTCTTGAAGGCGTTGCGCAACCTCTTCTCCACCTCACGTTTGTGCTGGGAGGACCTCATGTCGATGAAATCGATAACGATCAACCCCCCGATATCGCGGAGCCGTAGCTGGCGGGCGATCTCATCAGCGGCCTCCAGATTGGTAATCAGGGCGGCCTCTTCAATATCCTTCGCCTGGGGAACTCGACCGGAGTTCACATCAATGGCCACCAAGGCCTCGGCGCTATCGATGCAAATCCTCCCCCCGGACTTTAGAGGGACCTCACGGGAATAGATCAGCTCTATCTGCTGTTCAATCTGGAAACGGGAGAAGAGGGGTTGTTCACCCTGATAGAGCTTGACCCTGCGACGATACTTGGGCATGATCTCATGAAAAAACTCTTTTGCCCTCTTGTAGGCCTCCTCACCATCTATGATCAACTCTGTGACCTCCGGTGAGAAATTCTCCCGGATGGACTTTACCACCACATCGCTCTCTTGATAGATCAGAGCGGGTGCGATGAGTTCTCGGCTGCGAGTCTTGATGGTCTCCCAGAGGCGCATGAGATACTGAAAGTCGGTCAACAACTCCTTTTTACTCCGATTCATCCCGGCCGTGCGCACGATGAAACCCATCCCTTCTGGCAGATCGAATTGACGGACGAGCTCCTTCAACCTCTTGCGCTGAGTTTCATCCTCAATCTTGCGCGACACCCCGCTGCTGTCGCTTCCAGGCATGAGGACCAGATACCTTCCGGGCAACGACAGGTAGGTGGTAAGGGCCGCCCCCTTGTTCCCCATCTCCTCCCTGGTTACCTGCACCAGCACTTCCTGTCTCCTCCGCAGGATATCCTGGATCTTCGACCTCTTGCCTGAGGGGATGTCCTTACGGACCCAGAAGTCGGGATGGATTTCATCAACGGGGAGAAACCCGTTCTTGGTCCCTCCATAGTCGACAAAGGCGGCCTGAAAGCTCGGTTCAACCTGGGTGATGACCCCCTTATAGATGTTCCCCCTGATGTTCTCTTTCGTGGAGGTCTCGATACTAAAATCGGTCAACACCCCCTCTTCCACGACCGCCACCCGCACCTCTTCCGGAAAGGAGGCGTTGACTAGGATCTTTTTCGCCATAAACAATCTTGCCTTATAAAGATCTTTGGACGTTTTTTATAAGAAATTATAACTAGAGAGACGCTGTTTGTCAACGATTTGATCTACAAACATAAGGTACACCTCTTCCCCTTACTCCCCGATGATCTTTACGAGCACCCGCTTTTTGCGCCGGCCGTCGAACTCGCCGTAGAAGATCTGTTCCCACGGACCGAAGTCAAGGTCTCCATCGGTGATGGCTACAACCACCTCACGTCCCATGATCTGGCGCTTCAGGTGGGCATCACCGTTGTCCTCCCCGGTACGATTGTGGCGGTAGTGAGAGACCGGCTCATGGGGGGCTAGCTCCTCCAGCCAGTCCCTGTAGTCCTGATGAAGCCCTGGTTCGTCATCGTTGATAAAGACGCTGGCGGTTATGTGCATGGCGTTAACGAGACACAGGCCTTCTCTGACCCCACTCTCCCGTACCGCCGTGCGTACTTCTCCGGTTATATTGATGAAGGCGACCCGTGTTGGGGTATTGAACCAGAGCTCTTTGTGATATGATTTCACCCCAACCTCCTTTCCCATCTCATGGCGCCACCGCTTGGTGTAGCGTGATCTGCGGTGACCACCAGAAGG
>CAYQOD010000154.1:0-5256 GCA_964419065.1 uncultured Thermodesulfobacteriota bacterium
ACTGAGAGAATACGTCTACCCTCCATTGATACCATGAAAATCTCCTCAACCTCAAGTGCTTACTTAGAAAATAAACCCCATTGGAATTCATTTTTATTCTTTCACACAAAGCCACAGAGTCACAAATCTCTATTGTATATCTCCATTGATTATTTTTCATTTTTCTTTGAGGCTTTGTGTCTTTGTGTGATCGCTCAGAAAATAACCGTCAATATCTCCTATACTCCAGGCGACGTCAAGGGGTTTTGAAGCCACTACAGTCGGGTTACCCAATAATTTGACTTTTGATCTCCTTCAGGCTATATAGGACTTCGAAGAAGGACATGAGGAAAAAGGGGTTGCTCTACAAGGATGCCGGGGTGGATATTACAGCTGGGGAGCGATTTGTCCAGCTCCTAAAGCCCCTGGCTCAACGTACCTTCACCCTCGGGGTAAGGGGGGATATCGGGGGTTTTGCCGCCCTCTTCGCACCCGACCTGTCGGGCTATAAGCGCCCGCTGCTTGTCGCCACCACCGACGGGGTGGGGACGAAGCTGAAGGTAGCCGCGCTGATGGGAAAATATGACACCGTCGGCATCGACCTGGTGGCTATGTGCGTCAACGACCTGGTGGTGACAGGGGCTGCTCCTCTCTTCTTTCTCGATTACCTTGCCACCTCTCATCTCGACCTGAAACAGGGGGTGGAGGTTATGAGGGGGATCTCGCAGGGGTGCCTGGAGGCGGGGTGTGCCCTGGTGGGGGGGGAGACGGCAGAGATGCCCGGTTTTTACCGCGAGGGGGAGATTGAGGCGGTCGGTTTTGCCGTCGGCGTGGTGGACGAGGAGAAGATCGTCGATGGATCTTCCATCATCCCCGGTGATGCGATCATCGGCCTTGCCTCTCAGGGCCTGCACAGCAACGGCTACTCCCTGGCCAGGAGGGTTCTCTTGGAGGAGATGAAATTGCAGCTGACGGATATGCCAGCCGGCTTGGAAACGTCTCTCGGGGAAGAACTCTTGCGGCCGACCCGCATCTATGTCAATATGGTCCTCTCACTGCTGCAGGCCTTCGATATCAAGGGGATGGCCCACATCACCGGAGGTGGCATGCCCGGGAACATCACACGTATCATCCCACCTGGCAACAAGGCAGTGATCGAGAAAAAGGGGTGGGAGAGGCCGCCGATCTTCACATTGATCCAGGAGGGCGGGGTCCCCGAACAGGAGATGTGGAGGACCTTCAACAACGGGGTGGGTATGGTCCTGGTGGTGAGACCTGAGGATGCGGGAGGGATCTGTCAGGAGGCCCGCAAGCAGGGCGATGATGCCTTCGTCATCGGGGAGATCGTCGTTGGCGATGGGGTTGAGATTGTAATTGTATAGGTAGAGCATTGGACGAACGGTGACCGCAGCCCTCCAGTTGGGAGAGGGCGCAGACTGATCAGCGAGGAAACGATTCAAGACTGACGTTTAATTAATGGAGCCGAAAGATCTCATTTTTGGGCTTATCGGGGGCTTGGGCCTCTTTTTTATCGGGATGCGGTTCATGTCCGAGGGGCTCCAGAAGGCCGCCGGCGACAGGCTGCGCAGGATCCTGGAGACCCTCACCAACAACCGGGTGGCGGCGACCTTTGTCGGGCTCGCTGTCACGGCTATCATACAGAGCAGCAGCGCTACCACCGTAATGACCGTCAGCTTCGTTAATGCGGGGCTGATGACCTTGAAGCAGGCCATCGGTATCGTCCTGGGGGCCAACATCGGCACCACCTTCACCGCCCAGATCATCGCCTTCAAGATCTACCACTACGCCCTGCCGGCTATCGGGATAGGGGTGGGATTACGTCTCTTCGCCAGGAGCGATAAGTGGCGCTTCATCGGAGAGATCGTCATGGGGTTCGGGATGATTTTTTACGGCCTCGCCCTGATGAAGGGCGCCATGAGCCCGCTGAAGGACTTCCCTATGGTCAAGGAGATCTTCATCAAGTTCGACGGCAACCCCCTTCTCGGGGTCTTGGTCGGGACCATCTTCACCTTAATGCTGCAGAGCAGCAGCGTCACGGTAGGCGTTACCATGATCCTGGCCTCCTCTGGGCTGCTCTCCTTCTACGGGTGCGTTGCCCTGAACTTAGGGGGCAACATCGGCACCACCATCACCGCCCAGCTGGCCAGCATCGGCACCAATACCGCTGCCAGGAGGACCGCCCAGGCCCACACCCTCTTCAACGTCATCGGCGTCGTGTACGTCCTGCTGTTTCTACCCTACTTCATCAAATTGATCGAGCTTGTCGCCCCTGGAGACCCCGACTTTCTGATCACGACGGCGACCCAGGCCAAACAGTTCGGCATGGAGATAGGGGATAAACCCTACATTGCACGCCATATCGCCAACGCCCACACCCTCTTTAACGTCATCAATACCTTGGTGTTTCTACCGCTCATGGGGGTATTGGCACGGATATCGAGTTGGATGGTCCCCCAGCGGGGGGAAGAGGATGAGTTCCACCTGGTCTATCTCGACACAACCTTTGTGGACTCCCCCCCCATGGCCATAGAGCAGGCCAGGAGCGAGACGGTGAGGATGGGAAAGATCGCATTGGCCATGGTCGATGAGGTCATGGAGGCCTTCTTCAACGACACAACCAAGGGCCTTGAGCAGGTGCGCAAGAAGGAAGGGATCGTGGATATGTTGCAGCGGGAGATCATCACCTTTCTGGTCAGGACCTCTCAGGGCTCCCTCTCACCGGAGAACTCTCGGGAGATCAACTCCATCATCCATATGGTGGACAACCTCGAGAGGATTGGCGACCATGCCGATAACCTCAGCAACCTGGTGGAGAGAAAGGCCAGATTGAAGCTCTCCTTTACGGAGATGGCCACCAACGATGTCAAGGAGATCTACTCCGTGAGCCGGGAGTTCCTCGAATCGGTGGTCAATGGGATACGGGGAAGAGCGCGCCACATCAAACCAGCCGCGGACGCCTACGAGGAGAGGATAAACCACCTGGAGGATGCCATGAGGGAGGGGCATATCCAGAGGCTCAACAGCGGGATCTGCGCGGTTGACTCAGGGCTCGTCTTCATCGACATGCTCACCAACTTTGAAAAGATCGGAGACCACTCTTTCAATATCGCTGAGGCCGTGGTGGGTATCAAGTGAACAAGGGGCACAGAGATTTGAAGGACAAAAGGGTCCTCTTCGTCCGCCTGAGCTCTCTGGGCGATCTAATCCTCACCCTCCCCACCCTCAAGACCATCAAGAACCGTTATCCCTCGGCCTACATCGCATGGCTGGTGCAAGATTCGCTCAAGGACGTCCTGAGCGGCAACCCCTATCTGGATGAGATCATACCGGTAGATCTCCTGTCGGTGACCGATAAGTACGCCACGCCCACAACGGTGCTGCGGGGAGGGATCAGGTTCTTCCGCAACCTCAAGAGGGCCTACCATATCTTCAAAGAGAGGAGATTTGACGTCGTCCTGGAGTTTCAGGCCCTCTTTAAAAGCGGTGTCTTTGCCTCCCTGAACAGAGGGGCGGAGCGGTATGGTTTTCGAAATGCCAGGGAGTTGAGTCATCTCTTTCTCAACCGTCCCATCTTTGTACGGGATAAGTCGAGACACGCTGTGGAGAACTACCTGCAGTTCGCCCGCTATTTCGGCTGCCCCACCGATAAGATCGAATTCCCCATCTCCATATCACCCGAGGATGAAGACTATATCGACCGCCTCCTCACCCAGGAGGGGATAAGGACGGGAGATTTCACCATCTTCCTCAGCGCCACGGCCCGTTGGCACAGCAAGTTCTGGGAGCAGGAGTGCTTCGCCCGCGTGGGGGATGAGCTGGTGCGCAGGTACGGCGCCAAGCTCATCTTCTCCGGCCTCCCCTCAGAGGTAGGATATCTCGAGGGTATTAGTGAACTGATGCGGGGGGATGCCGTCATCATGGCGGGCAGGACCACTATCAAACAATTTCTCGCCCTGTTGAGACGCTGTCACCTCTATGTCGGGGTGGATAGTGGGGCTATGCACGCCGCTGCCGCCTTTGGGGTACCGGTGGTCGCCCTCTTCGGACCATCGAACCACCGTTGGATAGGGCCCTTCGGCCAGGAACAGGGAATCATCAGGCTTGGTCTGCCCTGTGCCCCCTGCAACATGAGGGACTGCCCTGACAAACGCTGTATGCGCGAGATAACTCCCGAGATGGTCCTGGCGAAAGTAGAGGAATTACTTCCCACCTTATAGAGGTTCGTATCTTTCGGTAAAATCTTTCTGAGAAAGCGTGCGATACCGCCGCAGAACCTTGTTGGCATAGCGCACGGGCAACGGTTTCCCCTCTTTCAATCGCTCTTGTATATAGGTAGGGCCAAAATTGTAGGCGGTAATGGCCACCTTGAGGTCTTTAAATTGCAGAATGAGCCGTGAGAGGTAGTAGAGACCCAGCTTGATGTTCACCCCGGGATCATAGATCATCGACTCATCGATCCACTCTATCCCCACCTCCTGGGCCAGGGCTTCGGCCACATGGGGGCGCAGCTGCATCAACCCCCTGGCTCCTTTGGGTGAGGTCGCATCCGGATAAAATGAGCTTTCCACCATGATGAGGGCGAGGATCAACTTTGGATCGCAGTCGTACTTCTGCGACTCATCACAGATGAGCCTTGCCAGCTCTACCTCTTCCGCATCGCTGAGGCCGGTCTCGGTCTGTTTGATGAAGCGGTAGATCTCACTCTGGACTGAAGAGCCATACTCCAGGGAAAGCATATTCCAATAATCTGTGAAGACCACCTTCTGCTGCTCGCCTGTATTCGCCATAAAGGTCAAGGGGAGATAACAGACCGTCAAAATAAGGGGGATGGTGAGGAGGGATGTAACCACGGATTTCCGCGAAAGGGTCTTCACGGGGGGAGGGTGTCTCCTCGATATGAAAAGTGGTTCATCCATTCCCGTCTCCTTTCATTTTTCACTCATAACGCTTGACAGTACCATATTATATAATTTATTTGACGAAAAAAGTCAAGCTTTTTATCCTCTCATGGGTCTTTGAGACTTTTTTGGGGAGTTTGAGGGGTTGCACCCCTCAACAGGAGGTTGAAAGTTATACCGAGATATTTTTCCCGCCAAGGCGGGATTCGTGGTTGATGAAGCAGTCATGGTCAATTACGTGAGAGAAAAATCTCAAGGGCGGACACCGCAGGCGAACGTGACACCCGGTGCTGGTCTCTTTGTGCTAAGTCCTTCGATTCAGAAATTCAATAACGAATTTATTCACTCAGGACTTAGT